>CACYHL010000008.1 GCA_902774205.1 uncultured Bacteroidota bacterium
TTCCGTCACATCACTCTGTTTCGCCGCAAAGTTACACAAATTAATGTAAAATATTCCCACTTTTTTCGTCAAAATGCGATTTTTCTGGTCTTTTAGAGTTATCACACGGAAACATTCGTCTGTGTCGCGGTATTCCGGGAGCTCAAAATCCAAGATGTTGACGGAATATGTTGGCAGAAGATTGTAGCGCGTTTCCCCTTTATTCATTCTTGAGTTGATGGCGCGGCTCAAGTAGAAAACAGACCTTTCTGCGAACTCCGGCTGTCGTGCCCGCTGCATCTCAATGATGAACTGCTTGTCGTCTTGGTCGGTGCAGAGAATGTCAAAGACTACTCTGCGCTGTTTCTCCGTCGCACCGTAATGCTCTGTTGGCAAATAGGTTATGTCTGTGATTTTGCCCGTGTATTTTGCCACGAAGCAGTTGAGAAAATGGATGAGAAACCTTTTGTTTTTCTCTGTCCCGAAAATCTTTTTGAAAGAGAAATCCGTTGTTGGGATTTGGAAAATGTGTTTGTTTTCTAACATGTCAGATGTTTTTTAGTTATTAGAGATTTGATTAACGCGACAAAGATAATATAATTTTTAATATAAAAATTAAAAATTAGAAAATAATTTAAAAATAATATCCACTAATTTTGTGCTTGTTTATTTGGGAAACAGGAAATTCAGTAGTTGATTTTTCTCCTAATTATTTCACGACTGTTATCACACCAGTTCGCATTTGCGGTGTGCCTTCGTATTCGTAAGATATTGAATAATAGTATGTTCCCTCGGCAGCGCTGCCACCCCAATCGTTGTTGTAAGTGCGGGTGCTGAGTACTTGCCGCCCCGATTGGTTTTTGATTATCAGAAAATATTTGTCACATTTTTCCAAACCGTTTATGACGAAAACATCATTTATTCCGTCTCCGTTTGGCGTTATGACATTTGGTATCTCAAGGAAAAAAGTGTTGGTTTCAGCGATTGGCTCCGTAGCAGCCGAAGTGGTAACTTCTTCATTATTAGAAGATTGCTCTTGCTTCTTTTGTCCTCTGTTGTCAGTGGAAACCGCTTGTGCCTGTTCTGTGGCAATCGTTCCTTCAATCGTGCTAAGTTGCTGTTGCTCAGTCAGATTCTCATCTCCGTTTTGAGTTGGGGCAGCTGTTTGCGGTGTTATGTTTGCTGCCTCTACAACTGGCTGATTATCAATGGAATTGGAAATATTTCTGAAATTATTGTCATTGGTGTTAGTTTCTGCTGCAAGACTTTCATTCACTTCTTTCGGTGCGATGGAAATCGTGTCTGATAGAATTTCGTTGTCTGTGCTTATTACTTCTGAAATAGGTTCTGGTGTGGTCTGATTTTGCTGATTGTCAGAGAGTTCGAGAACCGTGAAGGTGACAGCGGCGGCGACCGCAACAGCACCGGCTATCACTGCGGCGGCTTTTCCTGCAGCGGAACCGGCAATTTTTGTCGCGGCTTCCTTCGCTGGAGACTTTGGTGACATTTGCCCAGCACCCGCCGCAAGGTTGTGCTCTATCTTTTCCCAGCAGCTTGCAGACGGCTGTATGTCAGCGTTTTTCAAATTATCTATCAGTTCTTCAAACTCCATTTTAACCCTTTTACAAAAGACATTGATGTTTTATTGTCGTTAAAAGTTGCATAATCATTCGTTTTTTATTCTCTCCATAAGCCATTTCCGCGCTCTGAAAAATTGCGATTTCGATGTGCTTTCGCTGATGTTGAGCTGTTCGGCGATCTCTTTGTGCGAGAATCCTTCCACCGCGAAAAGATTAAAAATCACTTTGTAACCGTCAGGCATTTTTTGTATCAGTTTCATCAGGTCGTCTGCGGCGAACTTCTCTTCCGGTTTGACAATAGAGTTGTCCTGCTCTTCAATGACAGTCTCTTCAATGGAAATATTGAGATGTTTGTTCCTCTGCCGTAAATGTGATAACGCACTGTTAACCATGATTTTACGAATCCATGTTTCGAGCGCGCACTCTTGCCGGTACGAGGCAATATGTGTAAACACGTTCATAAAACCCTCTACCATAGCATCTTCCGCCTCTTCAGTGGAATTTGTGTAACGGAAGCAGACACCGAGCATTTTTGACGAGTAGCGCTCATAAAGTTCCTTCTGACTTTTGCGGTCATTGCGGATACAGCCCTCGATAAGTTCGCTGTCGTTGTTTTTCAAGGCTATGATATTTGAGTAGATTTCACGAAACTATTTCACTGTCTTAACAATTGACTCGACTTCGCGCAGGTAGTCGCGTTTATTCTCCTCAGGCGCATAAACGAAGCCGTCAATAGTTATAACATATTGATTATCAGAAGAAAGATATGAGAAGCTATAAAAAGGACCGCCCATTTTGTCGTTCACCGATTCCCAAAGTCCGCGCAGCTCCACACCATGTTTCCCATTGATTTCCACGGAGTCGCATAGCGGAAACCCCAATGTTTCAGCGATAATCGGGTATGCGCCTTGTATTGCCCCTGGGATGTGCGCGCGTGTGATTGTATTTCGCTGTGCGATAAGATTTTCGCGTGTGAGTTCGGTTGCAGGGGTTTTGTAGACCATAATGAACCTGTCGTTGCGTGCTGTGCGGAACCGCAGCCAGATGAAATCTGTTGTGTCACTTGCGATAATGTATGTGTTTGGTACTGTGAGTTTTACGCCAAATTTCTGTTTCACACGTTTCTGTATAGCCGCTTCCACGTTTTGCGCATAGTATGCCTGATTCCTTTTTAAATCATTGTCATACAGTAATTTAATAATCTCCTCTTTGTGATTTTTAAAGATGTTTAAGCAAGAGTCCACGTCATTGCCCTTAATTCTGATGTAAATTTGCGGGGAAGACCATTTGTTTTTCTCCACATAGTATTGATTTTCAACGTAATTTGAGTTGTAATCAAAATGAACTATATTGCGGTGGCGTTGGAATTGTCTTGAAAATTCATTGTAAGAAAATTGCAAGATGTCGAACAACGGTTCTATCTGATTTATAGCAGGTTGCGGTTGGGTGAGCGCTGCTGTCACGCTCTCTTGGACCGTTGCCCAGCAGGCAGGGTCGGCGACAACGATTATTTCTCCCGCTTTCCCGTTCGAAAAGTTTTTGGTTTTCACCGTGATGCCCTTGTTGCTGTTCCCGCACGAAATGGCAGTAATGGCCAATAAAATTAAGATGATTGTTTTTGCTGTTTTCATGATACAAAAATTAATTATGGATTATTTTTGCTACTGTTTCTGCTGATATATTTCCTTTATTATCAAATAATTGCGATACTTCTTCACCTTTTTGGAGGTGGTATGCCAACAAACCAGTTTGCATTGCGCCGTTTATGTGTTGGATTGAATCGTCAATAAATAGCGTTTCTGAAGGATTAATCTTCAATTCTTCAATGATTTTTTGAAAAGCTTCAATTTTCGGCTTTTTTATATGAAGAATGTGAGAAAAATATGCCTTTTTGAAAAGTTCGTCAAAGATGTCAACCCCGAATTTCTTTTTCAAATCAACTTTGAATTTGTCATAATTAAGCTGGTTTGTGTTGCTGAAAAGGTAAATTCTGTATTGTTGCTTCACTTTTTGCAGCATTTCCACTCTTTTTTCCGGGACATCAATAATTATCGCATTCCAAGCGTCATCTATCTGTTGGTCAGTGAGTTGCACAGATGAAAGCGAGCGGATATAGTTTCTGAATTCAGGAATGGAAATCCTACCTTCTTCAAAAAGGTCTATATCATTGGTTTGAAATGCTTTAGAATATTTTTTTTCAAAATCTGTGAGACCGTATTCCTTAAATTTATCCGCTATATTCTCATAACGAATGTCATAAATTACTCCACCCAAATCAAAAATAATGTTCTTTATTTCTGGAAGATTGTCTTCTGCAAACCATTCTGCCACAGAATTTTCGGTTTCTTGGAGTTTTAAGCTGTGAAGATATACGCAGTGGGGGAGGATTTTCTTCAGTTTTTCAGCAAAAAGAGCGAGAATGTGCTCCGTAGTCGGCGAAAATGGCAATAAAACGACCTTTTCAAACTGTTTTTTCACTTCATCGGTGAAAGATTGCGGATATGCCGTGGAATTTAGCAGCAATGCGTGGTCAAATTGTGCAATTATCTCATTATTAACGAGTTCTTTCAGAGTATGAAAATCCAAAACCATGGAGTTGTCTTTGACGGTCGCTCCTTTGACGGTGACTTCCAATTTGTAAGAGTGCCCGTGCAGATTGCGGCACGCCCCGTCATAATCCGGCAGCGCGTGCGCCATTTCAAAAGTGAACTTTTTAGTGAGACGGAATACTGACATGGCTATTGTATTACAAGTTTCAGAGTTTCATTGTGTTCGGTGTCTGTTATTCTTACAAAATAAATCCCTGATTTCCAAGATGTTATATCAACACTTATAACAGGATTTGTTGTATTTTCAACTTTAAATGTTGTCTGTCCGAGGCTGTTGACTATGGTTACATCTTTTATCTGCATTTCAAAATTTGCGATTGAGAACTGCTCTTTGGCTGGATTTGGGAAGAGATAATAGGATGTGACAGACTTGTAATCAGTGATTGATGTGGCGATGTAAGGTTGGAAAACATAATCGGTGGAGTCGCCCCAAATGTATTCTGCGAGTTGCGGGAAGTCGATGAATGGATTGCGGTTTTTCTGTATTGTCTGTATGGCATTATTGCGGTCTTTCTCTTTAGAACTCACTTTGTCGAAGGTGTTCCATTCGCGGAATAGATTCAGCGCCCACGGTTTCAGTGTGGAAAAGGTAAAGACAGAAACTTCGTCCTGGCTGAAGTTGTAATCTTTGTAGCGCAATGACATGTAGAAGTATGTTCTTGCGAGGTCGCCCTTGTACTCGTCTATTGGCTCAAAAACATCGTCAGTGTAATCTTCTGAGTAAGTGTTTTTCCCGATTTTCGAACCGTTTGCGGATACCCATTTTGAAGATGCGACCACTCCGTAAGGCATATTGCCGCGTTTGTTGTTCACATAGCCATCGGTAGGGTAGAGGTGGCAAAGGTCGGAGTAAATGTGGTACGGTTTCATGGAATTGCCTCCAAACCAACTGTTTGGCACGCTGTGTTCGCGGTTGTAACAATCTCCTTCTTGGCCGTAATTTCCGCATTGGTTAACCGAGAATGAATAAGTGTATGGCGGTTCTCCGTCAGGAAGGTCTGAGTAAATGTCCCAAACTATTCCGTCTCCTTTGTTGTCGGTGAGGCTGAAATATGCCCAAAGTGCGTCATAATCAATGAAATCATTGTTCTTAATTATCTCAAATAATGCGGATTTGAGTTCGTCCCCTTTTTTCCCGAGGGCTGAGTTGTAGTAGCCGTTATACGGGTCTGGTTGCGCCGAAGTTGTGAAAAATGTCGTAAAAAGTGAAATGATGAGAAGAATATCCCTTTTTGTCATGATTTTTATTTTTGATGTGTGACTTTACGTTGAAATGCAAAATTACAAGATTTTTTGATTTAAAAAGTTGTATTTTTGTTGTAACTTTGCAAATTTTAAGAAAAGAACCGTCAAACGCATATTTTAACAAAGAAAATGCCGATTTCTGACATAAACAAAATTTTTTCGAACAAACGCGCTGGCGTCGCAATGCCGACAAACAGTATTGAGCGGCGCCGCGACTATCAGCGTGACTACGACAGGATAATTTTTTCCCCTGATTTCCGGAAACTTCAGGATAAGACACAAGTTTTCCCGTTGCCTGACGGCGTGCTCGTCCACAACCGGCTCACCCACTCTTTGGAAGTGTCGTCTGTCGGCAGGTCGCTGGGGGCTATTATCGGGCGGGCTTTGTGCAAAAAATATGCGGCTGACCTTTCGCCTGAGAGCAAGGATTTCTACGAGCATGACCTTTATAACGTGCTCGCGGCGGCAGCGTTGTGCCACGACATCGGCAATCCCGCTTTCGGACACGCCGGAGAAGACGCCATATCGGCTTTTTTCCGCAAAAACGAGGATTTGAAGGAATATTTCACAGAAGCTGGCTGGCAGGACCTGATTCACTTTGAAGGAAACGCCAACGCCATGCGCCTCATTGCAGGAAACCATTGCGGACAGAATCGCGGAGGCCTGCAACTTACATACGCAACTCTTTGTGCTATAGCTAAATATCCTTGCGAATCAACTGCAAGGGATAAGAAGTGCATTCATCGTAAAAAGTTTGGTTTTTTTCAACCTGACAAGGAGATTTTTACTGATATTGCTGCAGCTACCTGCATGATTCGCGAGAACGACACACCATTGTCGTATCTCCGTCACCCGTTCGTCTGGCTTGTTGAGGCGGCGGATGACATCTGCTATAATCTGATGGATTTGGAGGATGCGCACAGCTTGGGCATCATCGAGCACCAGACTTGCCGCGACCTGCTCAAAAACCTTGTGGCAAATCTAGAAATTGATGATTTGCATATCATTGAGCAAAGACTTGATTCATTGGAAGACAGAGAGAAACAGATCGCGTATCTTCGTTCAAAGGCGATTGGAGGACTTATAACCCGTACCGCTGAAATTTACGTTGATCATTTTGAGGAGATTCTGAACGGCACTTTCGCCACCTCGCTTTTCGACCTGATTTCGGAGCATACTCATGAGTTGTCAGAGATTGTAAGTTTCTCTGTGGCAAATGTTTATAATCATATCAGGGTTGTGGAGATTGAGAATGCCGGCTACAATGTCATGTACGAGCTTTTGTCGCACCTGATTCCATCAATTATCCTGCCGAAGGAAAAGCGTGAGGTTTTTGACAAGAAGAGTGTCAGACTGCTGCCCGCTGCATTTAACAGGGACGGTGAGCCAGAGGCGGAGCGCATTTGGGGCGTGGTTGACTATGTTTCGGGTATGACTGACAATCAGGCGACATCGCTTTACCGCAAAATAAAAGGCATAGACATAGGTTTTTCATACTAAACAATCATGGGAATGCAGACTTTAATCTTTTCATTTTTTGTATTATACACTCTCCTTTTGTTTGTGATAATGTGGCTTACATCAAAAAAAGCCACTAACAAAACCTATTTCACGGGAAACAGGCAGTCGCCGTGGTTTGTGGTGGCTTACGGAATGATTGGGGCTTCTTTGTCGGGTGTCACTTTTATTTCCGTTCCGGGCGATGTGGCTACCACACAGTTCACATATTTTGGAATAGTTTTGGGCTATATTCTTGGTTATCTGACGATTGCTTATCTTCTACTTCCTCTCTACTATAAATTGAAGCTCACCTCAATTTATGAATATTTGGGGCAGCGGTTCGGCGGAGCGGCACACAAGACAGGTTCTGCGCTTTTCATTCTTTCGCGGCTTTTGGGTTCCGCGTTGCGTATGTATTTGGTTATCTATGTGCTACAAATCTTTATTTTCGACTCATGGCACATTCCCGCATGGTTGACGGCTTCTGTGATGATAATCATTATTCTTCTGTACACTTTCCGCGGTGGAATCAAAACGGTGGTGTGGACCGACACGCTGCAAACCACATTTCTGCTTACTGCACTGATTATCACGATAATAGTTATTTTTAAAGATTTGCAGATGAATCCCGCAGATGTGTGGCAGACAATGAAGGCGCAAGGCTATACCAAGGTTTTTGAGATGGATTGGCATAAGGATAACTATTTCCTGAAACAGATTCTGAGCGGTATGTTTATAACCATTGTTATGACTGGTTTGGATCAGGATATGATGCAGAAGAACCTGACTTGCAAGAACTTGCGGCAAGCGCAATACAACATTTTCTCGTTCACGACAATTCTTGTTTTTGTCAATATCCTGTTCCTGCTTTTGGGGGGGCTTCTGTTGGTTTATGCTAACTCGAAAGGCATTGATTTGGCGGGGATTAAGACAGACCGCATATATCCCGAAATCGCTTTCAAGTATTTGGGTCCGTTTGCGGCGATTGTGTTTATCATCGGGCTGATTTCTGCTGGTTATTCAAGCGCTGACGGAACTTTAACAGCTCTTACAACTTCCATTTGCTATGATATTATCAGAATTGAGAATTATGTGAAAGACGAGCGCCGCCAGATGATTGTTCGCCGCCTCATTCATGTCTCGGTCGCGGCGGTTTTTCTCGCTATCATAATCATTTTTTCAAATTATCATAACGATGCTTTGATACGAATTATCTTCAAGATAGCGAGTTACACATACGGACCTATACTTGGACTTTTCACTTTCGGAATGTTTACAAAGCGTGAAATCCGCTTCAAAGATCTTGTCCCTTTCGTGGCTTTGCTTTCGCCCGCGCTCTGTTATCTGCTTTCAAAATATTCAAAAGAACTGTTTTGGGGTTATACTTTTGGCTTTGAATTGCTGATAGTCAATGGGTTATTGACATTTGTGGGGCTTTTGTGCATATCTGAAAACAAAAAGAAAGAAAAATTGGATTGACGTATGCAAAACCTTGTATTAGAAATAATTACGAAAGAGGAGGAGCGGTTCAGCTTACGTCATATCGGGGCGGTGTCGGACATGGCTTCACTTGTGCCAATAATCAGCGGAAAAATCTCTTTTGACGGTGGTGATGCTGGCTTTGATGATTTTAGAAGGTCTGTGCTTGAGTGTTTTTATCGTGAAATCGGTTTTGAGGATTTTGTTTCGCGACAGAAAAAGACACATTTTGATACCCCATTTTTCAACACCTTGCATTATTATTTGAAAAGAAAATTCAATTCCAAGGGTAAAACTTTGGCTGACTGGGAGAAAGAGTTGGGATTAGCGCATGTTATAGCATGGCAGCTGACTTTGAGTCTTTTTCGCCGCTTAAGAGTCTCTTTTTCAGAAGAAAAGGAAGATTTTCATACCGCGGCTGTTGTTTGGGCGTATTTTGAAAAAGAGTGTTCGAATATTTTACCAATTGATTTTCAGGAATTTATTGGGCAAGTAGGGGTTGGAGAGGAATATTTTTGCAACGCTTTTGCAGAAATTGTAAAAAAATGCGCGGAAAATGTCACAAAACGGAAAAATTTCGCATTTGATGAGAGTCTTTTGTCAAGCGCGCTTGTTGAGGCCACTTACACTTTTTTCGTAAAAAAACTTGAGGAGGAGAAACTGAAATTTGAGGCGCCGGCGCAACTAAAGGCATATTTGGCGAGAATTTGTGAGATTTCGTTTTTGGAATATTGCAGAGACAATAAAAAAGAGTTCAAAAACAGTGAATATATTGATGAAATAGCGGTTTGTGATGATAAAGCAGATGAAAAGGACGAAAATCCGGATTTTGACGCGGCTGATGTTGATGTTGACATCACCAACGATTATGAGGTTGCGCGGGCGATAACAGTCATTCTTTTGAATAAAGAGCATCCGCTTTATCAGAAAATTGTGAGGAAAGATGAGGAAAAAGTTCGATTATTGATGGAAAAAAGCATAAATAACCTGTCGTATGCGGAAATTGCCGACAAACTTTACGGAAATGGCATTCCAGCGGGAGAAAAGGAGAAAAAAGTGATTTCCATGCGAAAGGAGTATGAGCGATTTAGGGCGGTTTTGAAAACAAGATACATTGAAATAACATCAAAAAAATGTGCCAATACAAAAGGGAGGATATAGAGAGGTATTTCTGCAATGAAATGACTGAATCTGAAGAAGTTGCATTCCAGAAGCATCTTCTGCATTGTGAGGATTGCAGGCGTGAGTTGGGGAAATACCGCCGTTTGTCGGCTGCCATTGCCGAACCGGAAAGGGTGGGGGAGGCGCGTGTGGTTCCGTTTGTGGTGCGCCACCGGAAGTGGGTCGCCGCAGCAAGTCTGTTGCTTTTGGTGGGGCTTGGGATAACAATGGCGTTTTTGTCTCGCGGCACTGAAGGCGGCTCGGGAGAGATAGTTGTGCCCGGTGGGGCGGGCGTCGTGGTTCAAGGTGATACGCTGCAGGTTGAGGCGGGTGACACGATTTCGGAAATCATCGCGCCGGCGAAGGAGCAACAACAGAAAAACTTCACGCAGAAACCTACGAAGCCACGCCGCAACAACACCGCTGATGACGATGACGGAATGATAATGCCCTCTTTTGACGAGCCAAAACATTATGCGAAAAAAGACACTTTCGCAAAGAGTGAAAAAAATTCCGTTTCAGATGATTGATTTTCATATTTTTGCTAATTTTGCAGAAAAATTTAATAATCAAAAATCACAAACCATGAAAAAATTAATGTTATTGGCAGGCGCGCTGTGCTTCATCTTCGCTTCCTGCTGCAATGAACCGAAAGAACAAGCCGCTCCCGCTGAAGGCGAAGGCTGCCAGAAAGAGAATCCTGAATGCCAAATGCCCGAAGAGATGAAACAGGCTATCGCTGATTGGGAAAACTGGGACAATCTGGAACCAGCCCGTCAGGAAGAACTCCTTGCAAAGAAAAAAGAATGCTATGACAAATGCAAGGCGGAAAGAGAAGAAAAAGCTGCAAAAATGGCAGAAATCGACAACAAAATGGCTAATTGGGACAACATGACAATAGCTGAGAAAAAAGCTGTTTTCGATGAAATGCCGTGCTGCCACAAAAAACCTTGCTGCAAAAAAGGCGAAGGTCCGAAAGAGGGCTGCTGCAAAGACAAACAGGAATAATCTTTCCTTCAAGGTTAGAAAAACGCGGGCGCAACCCCGCGTTTTTTATTGCCCGACAGCTAACTTTGCGACATATAACCAATTTGTTGTATTTTTGCACACTAATATTCTGAAAAATGGGAGACGGTATAAGATTGGGGAGTTCAGGCATTCTGCCGCCCGTAGTTAAGAATTTGTTGATTATCAATGGATTGTTCTTTCTCGCTAAAATTGTTTTGGCGAATATGAATATTGATTTGGATGCCCTTTTGGGACTTCATTATTACGCCGCGAGCGACTTCCATATCTGGCAGTTTTTCACTTATATGTTCATGCACGCCGATTTCGGGCATATTTTCTTCAACATGTTCGCGTTGTGGATGTTCGGAGCTGTGGTGGAAAACGTGTGGGGCGGCCGTCGCTTCCTCATCTACTATTTGCTCACAGGCATCGGCGCGGCGGCGTGCCACTACCTTATCGTCTATTTCCAAGTCGGTGGCGATGTCGCTCTTCTCAACGCCTTCCTTGATGCGCCGTCCGTTGACACTTACCAAACATTAGTCGAAAATTGTTCTGCTCCCCGTCTTAAACCGGTTCTTGAGAACAATCTCCAGTATCTGCTCGCCAATCCGGGCGTAAGCTCTCTGAACGAGCTTGTGGAGGTGACCGCCGAGGTCAAGGATTCCTTCCTCAACAGCTATAACATTATCGGCGCTTCGGGCGCGGTGTTCGGCATTTTGCTCGCTTTCGGTATGATGTTCCCGAACTCGGAGATTTATCTCTATTTTCTTCTGCCAATAAAAGCAAAATGGTTTGTCCTCGGATATGGTCTCTTGGAACTCATTTACGGCGTTACCGGCACCGCTGACGGCGTGGCTCATTTCGCACACCTCGGCGGCATGATTGTCGGATTGATTATCATTCTTCTTTGGCGGAAAAAAGACAAAAACAATTATTACAAAACCTACTATTTAGATGAATAGTTATCAGAATCCTTTCTACTCGGCTCCGTCTCTCAGTCTGAAAGACCGTTTGCGTAATTTTATACGTGACAACTCCGTGCTGAATAGGCTTATCGTCATCAATATTGCTGTTTTTGTTCTCTATTTTATTGTAAATCTGATATTTAAAACTGTAGATTTCCTTGCCGGCAACGATGGTACCGCTTTTTCAGAAAATGTTTTGCAATGGTTAGCGTGCCCCGCCTCTTTTTCCGCTGCTATTCTGAAACCATGGACTTACGTCACTTCGCTTTTTCTTCATATCAGTTTCTGGCATATCTTTTTTAATGCTCTAATGCTATGGGTTGCAGGAAAGATTTTTCTTAATAATCTGAATGATAAACAGTTATTGGTAACCTACCTTATTGGCGGCGTTGTGGGCAATATCGTATATCAGTGCTCATATCATTTTTTTCCTGTCTTTTCTGACGTTGTTGGAATCTCGCATGCGTTGGGTGCATCGGGAAGTATTATGGCAGTTTTCGCCGCCGCTGTGCTCTGCCGTCCCAATGAGCGACTCCGCTTCCTGCTTCTCGGCGACATAAAAATCATCTGGCTTTTTGTCATTTTCGTGGTGATTGATTTGCTAAGCATAACGAAAGGAAATGCTGGCGGTCACATTGCCCACCTCGGCGGTGCGGCTTATGGCGCGGTTTATATATTTTTCCAATCAAAAAAATGGAAATTTCTGCATTTTCCGAAAAGGAATAATACAAAAAAGAAGAAAAAAGAGAAATTTTACACTTCCCAGCCGTTCAATAATTTTACAGATGAAGAGTATAATGCGCAAAAAAGGGAGAAAGAACGGAAAACTGACGAAATTCTCGATAAAATTTCAAAATTTGGCTATGATGCGTTGACAAAAGAGGAGAAAGATTTCCTTTTTTATGAAAGCAGACGAAAACAATAATGCGATGTTCACACTGATTGAAAACCAAATTGAAGAATATTGCGAGGAGCACACAACTCCTGAAAATGGGTTGCTCTACAAACTCAATCGTGAGACACATCTTAAAGTGATGAATCCAAGGATGTTATCGGGACATTTGCAAGGCGCTTTCCTGACTTTTGTCTCAAAAATGTTGAAGCCCGGACATATTCTTGAAATAGGGACTTATACGGGATATTCAACGTTGTGCCTTGCCGAAGGACTTCCCGAAAACGGAAAAATTGACACGTTGGAAATTGACGTTGAACTTGAGGATATGATAAGGGAATATTTTTCGCAATCTCCTTTAAATGAGAAAATTAACCTTATAATTGGTGATGCGCTTGAAATTGTCCCAATGCTTGACACTGTTTATGATCTTGTTTTCATTGATGCGGAAAAAAGACATTATACAGATTATTACAAGATGATTCTCCCAAAAATCAGAAGAGGTGGTATAATGTTGGTTGACAATGTTTTATGGAATGAGAAGGTTGTGGGTGAAATCAATGAGAAAGACTTTGACACAAAAGAGATTATGGAATTTAACGATATGGTTCAGAAAGATAATTCAGTAAGGAATTTGCTTTTGCCGTTCCGGGACGGGATTATGATGATTGAAAAATTGTAAAATTATGAGAATAGATATTCTGACGCTTTTTCCTGACATGTTCGAAGGGCCGTTCACGCAATCTATCATCAAGAGGGCGGTAGCACGTGGGCACCTCGAAATCCATCTGCACGATATTCGCGACCACACGTTGGATAAGCACAAACGTGTTGACGACTATCCTTTTGGCGGTGGCGCAGGTATGGTGATGATGGCGGAACCGATAGCATTGTGTATAGAAAAATTGCAGGCGGAACGCAAATATGACGCTATAATCTTCATGACTCCAGACGGGGAGACTTTCAGCCAGTCGCATGCGAACAGGCTGTCGCTGCACGAAAACATCATCATTCTGTGCGGGCACTACAAAGGAGTTGACGAGCGTGTGCGCGAAATGTTTGTAACAGAAGAAATTAGCATAGGCGACTACGTCCTTTCTGGCGGAGAACTGCCCGCAATGGTGGTTGTTGACGCGCTCGCACGAATTATCCCTGGTGTGCTTAATGATGAGACCTCAGCCCTCTCCGATTCTTTCCAAGACGGGCTTCTCTCGGCTCCGGTTTACACTCGTCCAGCCGATTTCAGAGGGCATAAAGTTCCTGAAATCCTGCTCTCCGGCAACGACCGGCTGATAGGGGAATGGAAGTTGGAACAGCAGCTTGAGCGCACCCGACAGCGCCGTCCAGACCTCCTGGAAAAGTTGGATTTTGACAAATAACATGCATTGTTCGCAAAAAAATTCATTTTTATTTCACCAAGTAAAAAAAAATACATAATTTAGCAGAAAAATTAATAACCCATAAAAAATCAGCACTATGAAAAATATCGTCGTAGGGATTGACTTCTCCCAAAGTTCGTTAAACGCGCTGAAGCACGCGCTCGCGTTATCTATCAAAACTCGTGCCGGAATACACCTCATCTGGGTCAAAACACCAAGTTCAACCAGCGATTTGGCAAAAGGAAGCGCCAAGACTTTCTCGAAAAAAGCCAACGAAATGTTGAAAAACCTTATTGATGACTGCAAGAAAGAGGCTCCGAAAAGTCAGATTATCAGTGTCATTCTTGAAGGACGTGTTTGTGACGTTTTAGTGAATTATGCCTCCAATTTAGATGACGCAATTATCGTGATGGGCACAAATGGCGCGTCTCGTGAGCTCTTCGCCGGCAGCAACGCCCTGAAGACTGTTACAAAGACAACCGTTCCGGTTTATGTGGTGCGTGAAGGCGTTCCAACTCACCGCGACCTTATCAAAATCCTTGTCCCCGTTGACACCAGCTTCGAGACACTGCAAAAGATGAGTGTTGCCATTCAGTTCGCGAAAGCGTTTGCGGCGAAAATCACACTGCTCGGCATCCACTCTCCGATACTGCCGGAGGTGAAACATACCATTAACGTCCAGCTTCGCAACGCAAGCAGCATGTGCGACAACGCAAACATCAGATACGATGTGGCAACCATTAACGTGAACGAAAACCCAGTCAAGGCAGTTATTGACTTCGCCCGTGTCAACGAGTTCAACCTTATCACCGTGATGAAAGAGGAGGAAGAGGATTATGCGGACTTCTGGCTTGGTATCACAACACGCCAGCTGCTCAGCCACGCTCCTGTTCCGCTTGTTGTTGTCCCGAACGTGAGTTACTGCTCAACTTCGAAGTAAAATCATTATTTCATACAAAAACATTAAAACTAATGAAAAAAATACTTTTTTCCATTGGCATAATTGCCATTTTCAGTAATTTTTCGCTTTTTGCCTGCACAAACTTCATCATAACGAAAGGTGCAAGTAAAGACGGCTCGTGTATGGTGAGCTATGCCGCCGACTCGCACACGCTGTACGGCGAGTTGTATTACCGTCCCGCTGCCGACTATCCGGCAGGCTCAATGATGGATGTCATTGAATGGGACACAGGCGAGAGATTGGGACAGATTCCGCAGGTTGCACACACCTATTCGGTTGTCGGAAACATGAACGAACACCAGCTTGCAATTGGTGAAACCACATACGGCGGACTTGAGGAGCTGTGGAAGAAAAACGGCATAATGGACTATGGCTCACTTATTTACATTACACTGCAAAGAGCGAAGAACGCACGCGAGGCGATAAAGACGTTGTCTGAACTGCTTGATGCATATGGCTATTGCAGCGAAGGCGAGTCATTCTCTATTGTTGACCCGAATGAAGCTTGGATTTTTGAGCTCATTGGCAAAGGCGAGGAGATGAAAGATGCGAAAGGCAAAACGCTGAAAGGCTGGACGAAAGGTGCCGTGTGGGTAGCGCGCCGCATTCCTGACGGCTACATCAGCGGCCACGCAAACCAAGCCCGTATCACCACTTTCCCGCTCACTGACGGCAAAACCTCAATAACAAACAAGGAGATTGAAAAAGTCTTTCTGCCTGATATTGAGACAGTCTATTCCCATGATGTGATTTCATTTGCGAAACTCAAAGGTCTTTATGACGCGAAAAAGCCCGATGCGGAGTTCAGTTTCTGCGACACATACGCACCGCTCGATTTTTCGGGAGCGCGCTTCTGCGAAGCAAGGGTCTGGACAGCGTTCTACCGCTGTAATCCGGCTTTGATGGCTCCGTATGAGAAATATGCCCGCGGCGAGGAACTAAACAACAAAATGCCTCTTTGGATAAAACCGGACCGCAAACTTTCCGTTCAGGATGTTATGGAGCTCATGCGTGACCACTATGAGGGGACAAGCATGGACATGACGAAGGACATCGGTGCGGGACCATACGCCTGCCCTTATCGCTGGCGTCCGATGAACTGGGAATACAACGGCAAAAAGTACATCCACGAAAGAGCCACAGCCACACAGCAGACAGGATTCTCGTTTGTGGCGCAGGCACGCAGCTGGCTGCCCGACAAGTTTGGCGGCATTCTCTGGTTCGGCGTTGATGATGCGGCAAGCTGCTGCTATATGCCGGTCTTCTGTGGCATCAATCAGATACCTAACGCATTGAAAGAGGGGAACGGCTCCATTGTAGAGTACTCTGCCACAGCCGCTTACTGGATCTTCACTAAAGTTAGCAATTTCGCCTACTCAAGATACAAAGACATGATTGTGCCAATAAAAGAGAAACAGCACCAGTTGGAGAACTCTTTTGTTGATGAAATCAATAAGATGGAAAAAGAGATGGTGGATTTGTTCAAAACCGATCCGAACCGCGCGCAGGCGAAAATAAACCAATACACAAACGAGCGCGTGAAGAAAGTCTGCACGGAATGGAACTCCTTGTTTGAGTATCTCCTTGTCAAGTTCAACGACGGCAATGTCAAGAAGGAGAAAGACGGGAAATTCATCATGACGGATTCCGCGAAGCCGCAAGCCGCCTCTCCTGACCACCCAGCCTATCCGGATTTCTGGTACAAAATCATTGTTGACGACTGCGGGGAGAACATTAAGGAGCAGTAAAGACAACACATTTTAATACGGTTGGATTTCTAACAATAATAATCCTTATCTTTGGTTAGCAAGGGTAAGGATTTTTTTTGTCTACAGTCCACAGGTATTTTGTTTCTATAAAAACTTGTAATCAAAACAAAGTGGCAAATTGGGAATTCAGGCAAAAAAAATAACGGCCGCCAGCAATAAGGCGACCGTTATTCTTTTTATAAAAGTCGAATTTTATTTCTGAAATACCGATTAGTGTTTCAGGACTTTTGCTGTACGAGTGCCGCACTGTACGAAATAGATACCTGCAGGAACGCTTTGCAGATTCAGTTCGGTTTGGGCAGAGGTCGCGATTTGGCTAATCAGCACGCGTCCTTGCGCATCGTAAAGTGTAACAAGTTCGTTTTCAATAGTTTCAACCATTATATATTCATGGCACGGATTCGGATAGATTGACAGATGTGTCTGATTGTACTCGTTGTCGGATATTTTGTTCGGTTTCCAGCCGTTGAGCACGCAAACACCGTCGAGGTCAAAACCACCAACGCCAGAGTCAAAGTTAGTCGGATAAGGATCGTTGACGATATGGCCGAATCTGTCGCGAGATGCGTAAGCAGGATCAATAGTGCCGATGACATCAATGATTTTGACATGTGTAACATTGTTAATATCAAGAAGATCGTTGCCTGCAAGTTCTTCAAGATCGAATGGAGTACCCCAACCTACACGATATTTGCCGGCAAGGTTGTAAAGAAGGGTAGGATCAACGCCACCGCTATTTGTGAGTTGGGAATCAGCAGGTGTGTTGGAGATTGCAGGGAAACGGAAATAGTGTTCGCCATCGGAGCTGACCTCAACAAAAGCGAGTTCAAGGAAATTGTCTGTAACACCATTTTCAAATACCGCGAAATCGTAGCCGTCGCCGTTTTGAATCGGAATGTCAAAAGTGAGGATTGCCACACCGCTGTCGCCCAGACTGACCACATCCGCAGTGCTTTCGGTAGCAGCCCCGACAGCGTCAGCTTCATCTCCGTAATAAACAAAAACATCAGGGATTGTAATATCGCTTAAACCTCTTGTGACTTTGCAGTCGGTAGCCCAGCCGAGAATGGCGGGATCTTTGCAGTAAATGCCTTGGCAGCCGGGAGTGCCGACAATGCCGTCAAATGTCTCGGTGACAAAAGGAGTTACAGGAACAATCTCTGTTTCCCATGTGCTTGTATAGTATTCATCAAAATTGGCGCAGGTGTAACCACCGAATTTTATATAATCTCCATTTGAAAATGTCTCATCTGAAATGATGTCGGCGTATTCGCCATTGTGGTTGTAAACAATCCAATCAGGAGCAATGCTAAATGTTGTATTTCCATCTGTAAAGATAATGTCAGAAATGAAACTGCCGGACATAGTGTATGACAAGCGGTGGTCAATGGCAACAATGTCAGAAAGCATTGTCTCAACAGTCGGGTTGGCAGTTGAGAAACGGTACCCCCAAGCAAGAGCGGTGTCGGGGTCGCACCAGTTGATAATCATAATAGCTTCATTTTCACCTTTGCCGATCCAATAAATAACATCATCAGCGGAAATCTCTGCATCCTCATATACTATTATTGGGGCAGGATTTGGGTCACTGACAGGAGTGATTTCTGTATCCCAATAGTAAATCCATGGCCAGATGCTTGGATCTGTCATAGAATATGCAGCGCAACTCTCATCACCGAACTTGATGAAGTCCCCATCAGTAATCATTTGTTCCGAATATCCATAATCTGCCAGTACGCCATTGATATTGTACATCCAGAACATACCAACGAGGGAAAGTGACAGATTTTCATCATTATAGTCAATTGCATTCACCGCACTGCCATCACCTGAGTAAGTCAAACGGCTGTCGTTTGCAACTATTGAGTCCATCATCTCTTCCACTGTAACATCGTTTCCATCAAAACGGAAACCCCATGCAAGAGCTGTTGGCGGATCACACCAATTGACCGCGAAAACCACAGAGTTAGCACCTTCCCCAATCCAGTATTCAACATCATCGGGGGAAATGGTGGCATCAACCACCTCATCTTTGCTTTGCGCCTGCAATTGGAATGAGAGCGTTAAAGCAATCATCAATAAAGTAAAGATTTTTTTCATAATGTTTTGTTTTTTAATGTTTTTGATTAATGTGTTTATAAAAATTTTATGGTAAAATGACAAACTTTGATGGGTTTACACCCACTTCAAAACTGAATTTCTTATGACCGTCCGCACCGAAACAATATACATCGCCATTGGTCGTAAACTGGTAAGCATCAGCGATATAGACATCTCCATTTGCAGGATTCACTTCAATGCCGTATGGAGCGTTTATTTTCGTGTCGTCTTTTACAAAATGGTTATTGACAATGTTTTCTGTCACAACGTCCATGATTTGTATCTGCGATTGTTGTGAACCGTAATTGTAGAAATAAAAGTATAGCTTGTCGTTGCAAATAGTGAAGTTTGTAATTGGAAAATCATACGTCTTTACCACTTCATCGTTTTGTGAATCAATGCGTTGCAATGCAGAGGGAACGTTTGGCGTGTAAAGTCCGTAATTCCCGTTTGAAAGCACATATACGTTGCCGTAATTATCAGCTTTAATGAGTGTTGGATTGATAATTACCTCAATTTCATTCAGAAGCTGCAATGTGTTGGGGTCGAAAACGGAAACCGTGTGTCCGTAGTTGGGATTGTTGAGGCCACCGGAATTGGCGACATAGAGTTTCCCGTTGGCAATGCAAATTCCGTCAGGGTTGCTGCCTGCTTGTGCCATATCCGTAACTTCCAATGTGTTGGTGTCAATTTTGACGACAGAGCCATCGAAACAGCAGACGAAAGCGCTGCCTTCGTGGAATGTGATACGGCGCGGCTGCCGTCCTGACAATGAAATCTGGCGGAGCGAGTGCGCATCTTTCGACATAATTTCCACAGTTTCAGACACATTGACGATACAATAGAGTTTTGAGCCATAGAGTTGGAGGTCGTTGCCAGTGTCGCCGAGCCCGCGGTTGTTGACGGCGAGAAATATGTCATACGTTATCTTGTTGTTGGTGAAATCGAAAAAGGCAAGTGTGCTGTTGTTGGAGTTGAAGAGCCCTTCACAAAGCACATAAACGCTGGAAGCACCCATATCCTGTTGCGGCGGCAAATCCTCCGTTACAGTCATCTCTTTTTTATGGCAAGCGCTGAAAAGCAGTGCCAAAACGAGAAAAAGGTTCAGAAAACTGCGTCTTTTCATTTTCTGTTTGTTTATAATTTTCACACACGGCAACGGGAATGCACACAAACAGAAAGACACAAAGGTTCGTTCTGCAAAGCCCAACTCCCGAAGCTTTTCACAACATAATTCATGGCAGGTTTTCTGACTTGTCCCGCCTGCGGACGTCTTCCCGCCAGAGGCAGTGACGTGTGTCCGCGGCATCAAAAGGACTTACAGCAGCGGGTACTGTGCCGGATTTTCACCGGACTTCCCTCTCAGAATTTGGCAACCCAAACTCTTCACCATAAATCGCTGCAAAGATAGTATTTTTTTTAACATCATGTTTTATATTTCATTTTGGGCAATATTGTGAGGAGTTTCATGATTTTTATTAAAAAAATCTATCTTTGCATAAATTTATTTCAAAAATGGGAATTTCAAAAAAACCTTCTCTTTTTCGGATATTGGTTGTAGTACTTCTTCTGTTAAGTAGGATTTCAGTTAATGCTACAGAGCAAGAGCCTGATTATCTGATATATAATGGTGTGAAATATGAATTGGAGGTTGGGTGGGCTGAGCCATCGCCGCTCCAAATGTTTTATATTCGCATGGGAAAGAAGACTTCATTTGATTGTCTTAGCAGAACATCGAATTATCGTGCGCACATTGCAACATGGGAAATCCGCGATAGTTCGCTTTATCTCGTTTCAGTAATTGGTCTTTGTGAATATTATCTTGTTGACACGGCAAATGGGTTGTTTACATATAAAGACACTTTAAGCACCCCCAATTATTTCGGTATTTCTTCTTTGTCGGGTGTGGCGGCTGAAGATGGAGCGGTGTTGGCAGACTGGTTTTCTGGTATTCTGGCAGTCCGCACAAGTAACGATAAGAATTTGGCGAAAGTGATAATTTTTCAAATACATAATGGTAAATTATTGAAAAAAAAGACAATAGAACCTGACGACTGGCAATATATCTCAGCTATAATGGATAATGAGGTTAAAAAACCTCAAAAGCATACTCATATAAGAATAAAGTCGCAGGTTGTTTATAAAAAGTTGCGGGCGAATGGGAAAAGCAGGGCTGATTCTGTGCCGTCAAGGCCGGAAGGTGAGGCATACAAAGAGTTGGTGGAAAAATATTATATGATGAGGCTTTGGGAAAATTACAAATCCTTCTATTTTCATAGTTCCCAAGTGCAAGATAAAGTTAAAATCGGGAAAAAGAAGGGGTGTTTTTATAGACAGTCGTACTTGCCAGTGCTGTTAGCTATGTACGACAACGATCCTATACGGTTTCCTTTCAACTGGGAAAACGCTGACAGAAACGGTGCGCCTGCGGGCAAATGGGTTATTCGCAAAGGCTCTCTTTATCTAAAGAAAGTTGAGCTCGAAAGTGGATTGGAATTTTATGCTGATTACATTACAGATGTCAGTTTGTCTGAGCTTTTTCCGCCTGAGAGTATAACCCGAAATGGGGTGTTGGCATATTGGGTGAGCGGGGATTATATTGTGGAATACGGAAATTATGTTAAAGATGATTTTTTTGGAATGAAAGAATTTAAAGTGACCCAGCGTGAAAAGATAACATTTGAAGCGGGCAAGGTGGTGAAAAGGGAAAATTTAAAACTAACAACAGATTATGGCGGAGAAAGCGACTAAGAAAACCAATGCTGCGCGGCAGCTTGACCAGTTGAAAATAAATTACGAACTTATTACGTATCAGGTAGATGAGAACGACCTTGGCGCGGCTCATATTGCCGAGCAGTTGGGACAGCCGATAGAGCGGCTTTTCAAGACCCTTGTGCTCCGTGGCGACCGTACAGGGCTGTTTGTCTGCGTGATTCCTGGCGCCGAAGAGGTTGACTTGAAGAAGGCCGCCAAGGTCACGGGCAACAAGAAAGTGGAGATGATACATGTTAAGGAGCTTTTGCCACTCACTGGCTATATCCGTGGCGGCTGTTCCCCGATCGGCATGAAGAAAGCGTTGCCAACCTATTTCCACCAAAGCGTAATGAATTACGACACAGTGTATTGTAGTGCCGGTTTGAGAGGGTTGCAGTTCCGTATAGCCCCCGCTGACCTTCTCCACGCCGCACACGGTACCCTTTGCGATGTTATTTGCATCCCGTAGAGACGTTCCATGGAACGTCTCTACAATAGATAGGGAAAATCACAATACAGAAGGGATAATTCCGATTGATTTTTACGCAAAATACGCTAACACAGTTTTTTGCGTCCTCACAGGCATGCCAAGCTGAACGTTCACTTGGGCATCGAGCGGGACAAAGACATCAACACGCGAGCCGAACCTTATCATGCCCATCTCCTCGCCTTGGTTTGCGATGTCGCCTTCCTTAATGTTGCATACTATGCGGCGCGCCAAAAAACCTGCAATCTGTCTGAAAAGCACCACATGCGTCTCGTCTTTGCGCACCACAACAGAGTTGTGCTCGTTATCGTTTGAAGCTTTCGGCAAGTTGGCCACATGATATTTCCCTGGATGATAGCCCACGTACTCAACCGTGCCGTCTATAGGGAAGAAATTGACATGCACATTGAAAATCGACATAAAGATTGAAATCTTTATCCTCTCATCTTTAAAATATTCATTTTCAACGTCTTTCTCTATGGAAACAATAATACCGTCAGCAGGGGCGATAACGCCGTTTTCAACCTTGTGGGAAAAACGCATAGGAATCCGGAAAAAACGGAGTGCCCACGCGAAAATCAGAAACAGGAAAACACTTATCGCTATATATACAGAAAAATGAATGTAAAAGCTGTACAATAGCAGGTTAAGCAGAAAAAGCGAACCTGTAACGGTAATTGGAACCAGACCTTCTCTATGTATTCTCATTTTTTATAGCATTAAAGATTATGGTACATCATCATAAAAAACCAAATCAATGACGCGGCAGGCGCAGCGAAGAACATCGAGTCGAACCGGTCGAGCACGCCGCCATGTCCGGGCAGGAGTTTGCCGCTGTCTTTCACGCCGCAACTTCTTTTAAATAAAGATTCCGTCAAATCCCCGAAAGTAGAGGATACGATGACAACACAGGCGAAAGCCGCCCATTGCACGGCGCTCATGCCAACTGTGTCGAAAAGAGGAATTTTTGCGAAGAACGCCGCCAGAACCGAGGTGAGCACGAAGGAGATGACCGCGCCCTCCCACGATTTTTTCGGTGAGATTCTTTTGAAAAGCGGATGTTTGCCAAAAAGCGAGCCGCTGCAGTAGGCGAACGTGTCGTATGCCCAAATCAAGATGAACAGCGCGAGAACAAGCATCGGCACATTCCAGAAACTGACAAGGTAAATTATCAGGTCGAAGGGGGCGACTATCCAGAAGACGGGCAGTATTGCCACGGCGATATTTATTATCGGCTCCGGTTTTTTGCGGTAGAGCTCACTGATGAACAATGCCGCGACAATCAGTACCGCAAGCGCTGCCGAGATAATGAACCACGACAATTTTGTGTCATCGTGGCTGCAAATTGCTGGCGCGCCAGCCATGAGACAGACCGCTGCCGCCAACGCCATGGTGAGCCAATAGTTCGGCGCGGCTTTCTTGCTTATCATTTGCAAATATTCGTGGGTGCCTATCATCGCAAAGACAAAGAAAAGCAAAGAAGCGTACCACACAGGCAAAAAGAATGCGGCAATCACAACTGTGATGAATATTATTCCTGTTATTGTGCGGGTTATCAGTGTTTTCATTGCAAAAATCTTAAAATTTTATTCCTCTGAAGCAAACATCGGATCCCACGGAGGGAGAACTATAGGTTTCTGTTTCATCAGTTTCAGTGTCTTCGCAGGAATATATTTCTCCTCAACCACAAGCCGGAACATATATTCATTGAACCATTCGTCTGTCATAATCAGAAATCCGTTGTGTCCGTACGAGCTACCCCAGCTGTTCTCGACCATCCATTTCAGAGGTTTCCCGTTTTCGTCAAGGTCAACGGCGCAAAGTGTCATCGCGTGAGACGAGCCGCTTGCAAAAGTCTGCACACGCTCTTTTTTTGTCATGTTGAAAGTGGTGCCGAAAAGTGAGCCGTAGTCGTAATTGTTTATATCCAGATAGCCGTTGTCACGGTTCAGGAATTTGCCGACATCGCACGAGAAATACATCATTGTGCTGTCTTTTATAGAGGCAATCGCCATTGCGGCAATCTCTTCCATCGGCAGGTTCAGGTAGAGCCAGTTTTGCCCGTCATAAACGTGGCGGTCGTATTCTATCTCATAAACTTTATAATATTCGCGGAGCGGGTCGTTCATTATCATGTAATATTTTGAGAAATCAACATCAAGATATTTTTTGAAGAACGACATTGGGGTATATTTCTCTGTTGAAACCGCCTTGTCAGAAGCGTCACGCTGTGTCCAAGTGAACTCTGTTGGGGGCTCGCCTATAGTGAGCGCAAGCATTCTGTAAACAGTCTGAAGCATTTCTATCTTTCTCTCTTCCAGTTTGTTCACATCGCCGCCCTGCTCTGAAATATTGCGCAGTTCCAAGCCGTACTCGCGCAATTTCAACGCCAGCAGGTTCGACATGCGCGAAGTGTTGTTACTGCTAAAAGTCTCTGGCATAACATCTTTCGGTACAATACCATACTTTTCCACAAGGTTCGCCACGCCTGTAAACTGGCCGCCGTCACCAATAGGATTTTTGAAAAGCCATTCCACTGTCTTGTCGTCCATTGGTTTGTCACGTGTGTCAATTATAGCTTGCAAAAACAGATTAGCCTTCTCGAGTTGGTCGTAAAAGAAAGTGTAAGCTTGCGAAAATTGGAAATCTGCCGGCAGTTTGTGTTTTGCGATAGCTTTTGCGCGAAGCACGTTCATGCCTGTGAACATCCAGCAGCGTCCTGACGACTTCTGGTCTGTAACAGCCTTTGAATTAACCTTGTTGGAGAAATGCGAGTCGAAGGAGGTGCTGTTGTCGGCGTTCACCGCCAATTTGTTAATGTCGTTCCCCACAATCGCATTCCGCAAAGCTTTGGTTTCGGCAGTCGGCTTGTTCGCCTCCTTTATTTTCGACAGAATTTCAGGGGATAGTCCGCCATTTTCTTGGGCATTAATGTATAAAAAACAGCATAAAACTGACAAAAACACAAATAATCTTCGCATCATAATCATTTTAAATAAGCAACTGCAAATTTACACGAATTTTTTTATATGCGCAAATTTGTTTAGTAGCCCAACGCCCCACGTCTTTTAACCAGATTCCGAAATATTTGCTTAACAGAGGCTTCTGCTCATTTCCGATTCATTAATAATGTAACAACATTAAATAATGCTACTGCCTCACGCTGACATATTCCAGCGTTATTTTCCCTCAAATATAAGGCAGGAGAACATCTTCCTGTCAAAAACTTCGTTTGCGACTTCGAGCAGGTCCTCCGCCGAAACCTCATTAATACGTTCAATGGTCTCTTCCATAGTCTCCACCTCGTCGAAAAAGAGCGCGGTGCGCCCCAAAGAGAGCATTTCGTTAAGCCGCGCCTCGTTGTTCAGAGCCATCTGGCCAATCAGCTGCCTTTTCGCATTATGAAGCTGCAATGTTCCTAATTTTCTGTTACTCACATTGTTAAAGACTTTAAAAACCTCCTCAATGCATTGTTCCGTCTTTTGTGGCTCGCAACCGAGATATACCGTGAAGAGCCCTGTGTCGGAAAAAGGTGTGTAGTTGGCTTCGACAGCGTATGCCCAGCCATGTTTTTCTCTAATCGCAGTGTTCAGTCGCGTGTACATGCCCTGTCCACCTAACAGATTTGTCAGCAACGCAAAAGCGTTACGTTTTTTATCCTCATGGACAGGATATGCCAAAGTGCCTAAAACAATATGTGTTTGAGAAGTTTTCTTTCTTGTTTTCAATGTGTTAGGAGTGAAATGCGTAAAAGGCTCACGAACACGGCAAGAGTTTTTAAGAGGGTGACCGCCGAAATATTTCTCGCAAAGGTTTTTCAGTTTTTTTAATGTAATGGCGCCAACAGAGGAAATGACAATATTATCCGCACAATATTGATTTTCAATAAAATCGAAAATATCCTGCTGCGAAAGTTTTTTCAAACTTTTCTTCGTGCCCAAAATATTTCTCGCCAAAGGATGTCCGTCAAAAGCAAGTGCCTCAAACTCGTCAAAAATCAGTTCTGTAGGTGTGTCTTCGTAATACTCAATCTCTTCCGCAACAACTTTTTTCTCTTTTTCGAGTTCTTTTTCAGGAAAAGTTGAGTTGAAGAAAATATCTGACAAAAGTTCTATAGCACGCTCATAATCGGGCGAAAGGAAAGAGGCATGAAAATATGTCGCCTCTTTGTCGGTGCTTGCGTTCAGCTCCCCGCCGACATCTTCAAGGCGCTTTATGATCTGATATGCCTTACGTTTTTCAGTGCCTTTGAAAAAAGTATGCTCGACAAAATGTGCCAAACCCATCTTTTGCGGATCCTCATCGCGGGTACCGGCGTTCACCAAAATCCCGAAATGCGAAACCGAAGCGGCTGTCTCCTGATGAATGAGTTTTATACCGTTTTGAAGTCTGACAATTTGGTGCATACGAAAATTCGCGGACTAATTTCTCCGGGCAAAAATAGCGATGTAATAGAGCAGCGTTGCGAGCGATGACACCGCCGCGACCTCGTATGTGCGTGCCGCCCATCTCAAGGCGTCCTTTGCGTGGTCGTACTGCTCACCTGTGACCGTATTTGTATCCTGAATCCACTCGAGAGCGCGTTTCGAGGCGTTGAACTCAACCGGAAGCGTGACGAACGCAAAGATTGTCGTGAGTGCGAAAAGGGCAATACCGACTAACAGAATCCATTTTCCGAAAGGAGAGACTGCCAACAGGAACAGTCCAGCCAAAAGCACCCATTGCGACCACGTTGCGCCGAATTGCACCGCTGGAACTAATGCCGAACGCAGATTGAGCCAAGCGTACGCCTCAGCGTGCTGAACCGCATGGCCGCATTCGTGAGCCGCCACCGCCGCCGCCGCAACACTTTTCCCGTCGTAAACATCGGGACTTAAGTTCAAGGTTTTGTTTACTGGATTATAATGGTCTGTGAGATAACCACTTACACAAGTAATGGAAACATCGTTTATGCCGTTTTCGCGAAGCATTTTTTCAGCAATATCTCGCCCTGAGAGTCCTGAACCCAATGCCTCTTTCGAATATTTTTCAAATTTCGATTTCAACCTCCGCTGTACAACAAAGCTCAAAATCATGAAAAATCCGAAAATAATCCAATACAAGGAATAATTTAATGAAGAATACATGGAATGATACATAATTTCAGTTTTTTATCAATAATACAATTTTATGCTTGAAAAGTTCAAAATATCAGAATGAATTTAACAGAAATGCGAGTGCGAAGCCGAGGTATGTCCCGACCGCGTAACCGACCAAACCGATGACGATGCCGCTGATAAGCACCTTTTTGTTGCCCATCGCACCGACAACCGGCGGAATGAACGGAGGCGAACAGAGCAACGCCACGTGCCCGACAATGAAGAGATCGCCGCCGACTTTGAAAATTTTTGACATGATAAAATGCAGTATCACAGACACTAACATTACAAACAGAATGAAATACAAAAGGCTCATTATTGATGTGTTGATACTGTAAATGTCGAACTGCGAAGAGACTACAACGCTGAAAATCAAGATGAAAAACATTCCAAGTTCAAAGGTCTTTGGAAGATTCCGTATTTTGGAACTGAAAGAGGCAATAATTGCTAATGTTGTGATAGTGAGAATTATAACTAACTCATTTAATTTTTTTGTCAGGATAAGCGAAAGGCCGGCACCCACAGCTAACATGCCTATAGAGAGCAGAAGTCCGAGCATCATTTTCGGGAAAGTTTGTCTTTTTAACATCCCGTCATAGTCTTCGAAATCGTTGTTCTCGTAGTTTTTGACAAGACTTTCGTCAACCACAATGGACTCATCGTTTGAAGGGAGAAGTTTGCGGAAGAGCTTATAACCACCGCCGATAAAGAAAACGATAAGTGGGAAGGTGACAAGCATCTCGAAGGTCTGTGAAATGACAATCAGGTTGTTGTCAACGCCGAGCGACTGTCCGATAGCGAAGAAATTCATAGTGCCGCCGGTATAAATCCCGACAAGCATGGCAGCCACATTCGCGAAATTGTCAATACCGGAATCTTTGAAAATGAAAAAGCCCGCTATCACAGCCACCACAACGGAAACCACTCCTGAAACGAGCACAAAGAAAGTCTTAGGCAGTGATTTTGTCCAGAGTTTGAAGTCTGAATTGAAGAGCATAAGCGGAATGGCGACAGGAACAGCGAGGTTCATTATCAATTTCTGGATTGACGCCATTGTTTCTGCCCCCGCCGCATCGCCTGTCGGCACCAGTCCGAACAGCGCGAGCGCGATGCCTATCGCGTAGGCAATCATAATCGTCCCGATCTTCTTCATCCATACAAACCTTTTGAACAAAGTTATTATCAGGAAAGGAGCGAGAATATAAATTACAGTGATGATGATTACGTTAGCCATTTTTTGTCAATAAAATTCAGTTCGCAAAGATAATAATTTAATGTCAATCTGCATAAATGTAAGTTTTTGCTTGGTTTTGGAAATAATCTGCCAAAAATCAGTCGTAAAATTTATTAAACTGTAATAAATAAACGTAAAATGTATTATTTTTGTCCAATAAAATTCAGATATGAAAAGATATATCACCATTGCAATTTCTTTTTTTGCATGTATGGCAGTGGCGTTTGCGCAGCCGCCGCAGAAGATGTCGTATCAGGTTGTGGTTCGCGACCAGAACAACGAGTTGGTCACAAACCAGACGGTTGGAATTAGGATAAGCATACTACAGGACAGCATAGGCGGGCTCATTGTCTTCGCTGAGACGCACACCGCGACAACCAACGCCAACGCCCTTGCGACCGTTCAAATCGGAGCGGGCACGCAGCTGTTCATCACTACCCTTGCCGACATAGACTGGGCGCACCACGACTACTTTCTTCGTGCGGAAATTGACCCCTACGGCGG
>CACYHL010000009.1 GCA_902774205.1 uncultured Bacteroidota bacterium
CAACGGTAATACGGAATTGGTGCGTGCCGGATTGTAGAGACGATGTGCACATCGTCTCTACAAATGCCGCAACGGTGCGCCCGTTCATATCCATCACCGTCAACGTCACCGCGCCCGCATCCGCAACGTATAACGTCACATCCGTTACGCCATTGAACGGGTTCGGGTTGTTTTGTTCCAATTGTAAAGACGTTCCATGGAACGTCTCTACAGGTGCGTCATCAATCCCCGTCGTCACCTGCATCGTCAACACCGTGTCCGGCCAATACAGGGTTTCGGTCCAACCGCGTGTCAGGTTTGAGGCGGTAACACTGTCCAATTGTACCCAATTATTGTTCGCATCACGTCCTGTGAACGTGAAGGTTACTGTTTGCGAAAACACGCCGCATAAAACAAACAGCGCAATGATAATAATTGAAAATTTTTTCATAGAATTTTGATTTTTAGTGATTTGTAATAATTTTTCTGTTGGTTTGTTTTTTAGCTCATGCGAAAAAATTTCAGAACCGAAGTAGTATTTCATTCCGTTAAACAATTACTTTTTTTATTTTTGCATTAATTTCAAAAAAAGAAAAAAAATAAGTTTGGAAAATGAAGATTATTAAACGAATTGAGCACGACACTTTAGGTGAAGTCGCGGTGGGGGCTGACAAATATTGGGGCGCGCAGACACAGCGCGCTGTGGAGAATTTTACAATTGGAAGCCGCAAGATGCCGTTCGAAATCATTGAGGGATTGGCATATACGAAGAAGGCCGCCGCATACGCAAACTGTTCGCTTAACGTGCTTTCGGAAGAAAAACGCAATCTTATCGCCGCGGTGTGCGACGAAATTATCGCCGGACAACTGACGGAGCATTTCCCGCTCGCAATCTGGCAGACTGGCTCCGGCACCCAGACAAACATGAACGTGAACGAGGTGATTTCCATTCGCGGCGAAGTGCTCCGTAGCGGCAGCAGTGATCCGAAAAGCCGCCTTCTCTCCCCAAACGACGATGTCAATAAATCGCAATCCACAAACGATGTCTTCCCTACTGCAATCAGAATTGCGTCAACAAAACTTGTTTTCACGAAACTTATTCCCGCAATAGAGAATTTTCTTAAAACTTTGGATAAGAAAGTCGCTGAGTTTAAGGATATTGTGAAAATCGGGCGAACACACCTGATGGACGCAACTCCTCTGACTCTTGGGAACGAGTTTTCAGCATATAAAGCCCAGATTGACAATGGTTTAAGAGTAGTGAAAGCGGCGTTGCCACACCTTATGCAGCTTCCTTTAGGCGGCACGGCGGTCGGCACAGGACTTAACACACCAAAAGGATACGACCACACGGCAGTGATGTTCGTGAACCAGTTCACGGGCTACAATTTCACAAACTGCCCGAACAAGTTCGAGGCGATGGCTTCGCACGACGCGATGGTGGAAATGTCGGGCGCGCTGAAGCAACTTGCTGTCTCACTGATGAAAATGGCTAACGACATCCGACTTCTCGCTTCCGGCCCGCGCTGCGGAATCGGCGAAATCACAATTCCCGCTAACGAGCCCGGCTCTTCTATCATGCCCGGAAAAGTCAACCCCACACAATGCGAGGCTCTTTCGCAAGTATGCTGCCAAGTCATAGGAAACGATGTGGCAATAACAACTGGCGCGATGCAAGGCCACCTGCAACTCAACGTATTCATGCCGCTCATCGGCTTCAACCTCATCAACTCAATACACCTTCTCTCAGACATTCTTAATACTTTTAACGCACACTGTCTCAGCGGAATAAAGCCGAATAGAGAAAATATAAAATACTATCTTGACCATTCGCTCATGCTTGCGACCGCACTCAACACGCACATCGGTTACGAGAACGCGGCGAAAATCGTCCAAACCGCCCATAAAAACGGCAGCACGCTGAAAGAGGCGGCAGTGACTTCAGGCCTCGTTACCGCCGAAGAGTTCGATGAGTGGGTTAACCCACAAAAAATGGTTTAAACCTTTTTAAAACGGCAAATTATTCACATTTAATATCAACAAAAAATATCATAAAACAGACGATTATGAGAAAATCTGTAAAATCATTGCTTATTTGCGCTTTTTTTTCATTTTTCCCGATTTTTTATTCATTTTCCGGTCCAATTTACGGATTCAGAATTTATTTGTCAGATAAGGCAAATTCCACATATTCTGTCGATAAACCTGAAGAATATCTCACGCAAAGGGCGATAGACAAAAGGACACGATATAATATTGCAATCACCGAAGAGGATTTGCCTGTCAATCAGTCATATATCTCACAAATAGCTGCGATTGACACCGCGGTGAAAGTCTGGAGCGTGTCAAAGTGGACCAACACGCTGACAATCCTTTGCGCCGACACGCATGCGCTCGGAGATATTCGCGCGCTGGATTTTGTCACTGGAATCCGCCCTGTTGGGGTTTATTACAAGAACGAAGCACCAATCGACAAAAACGTTGAAATGCCGCAGCGCGCCCCCGAACCTGACACCTCGCTCTACGGCTTTGCATTTCCACAAATCGCACTGCATAACGGACATTATCTTCATAATGAGGGATTTAGGGGGGAAGGTATGCTCATTGCGATTTTAGATGGCGGCTGGTCAAAATTCGACACATTTTATAATTATCTGTATGTAAACAACAGAATAAAAGGCACATACAATCTGACTCCATTTACGGAAAACTTATATGAAAACGGCTTTCACGGCACAGCGTGCACCTCAATAATTGCCACCAACATTCCATATCAAATAGTGGGCACCGCACCGGAAGCTGACTACCTGCTGATACGCTCTGAAGAGCCTGGCTTCGAACTAATGATAGAAGAGGATTTATGGGCACGTGGCGCGGAAATTGCCGACAGTCTCGGCGCCGACGTAATAAGCTCATCGTTGGGCTACCACCGCTTTGATGACGATACCACAATCACATACAGCTCCTGTGATGGCAAAACAAGTATCGCATCAATAGCAGCTACCAAAGCGGCGCACAAAGGCATAATTGTCTGTATAGCAGCAGGTAACGAAGGCGCAAATGAGTGGCACAAAATAAGCCGTCCCGGCGATGCAAAGGACATTCTCTGTGTCGGAGCGGTCAACAAAGATTCAGTGTACGCGTGGTTTTCAAGCTGCGGTCCAAGCTTCGACGGTCGTGTGAAACCCGATGTTGCGTCTTGTGGCTGGGGCACTTTCGTTATCGATCCGGAAGGCCTGATAATACCAGGGAACGGTACATCATTTGCCACACCAGTCATTTCAGGCTTGTCCGCATGTTTATGGCAGGCTCTTCCAGAATATAATTCACTGGAAATCATGCAGTTTATAAGAGAAAGCGGGCATCAGTTCCTCAACCCCGACACTCTGCTTGGCTACGGCATTCCCGATTTCTACAAGGCATGGCTTGAGCATACGAAAGACAAGATAACAGAGACAAAAAATAACTATCATTTTTCGGTCTATCCCAACCCCGCAAACAATCAGATTTTCCTCTCAAATCCGGAGGGAAAAGAGGTAAGGTATGAGCTTTTTGATGTGATGGGTAAAATAGTGAGAAAAGAAATGGAATTTTCAAATAACAGCGTTCAATTAATTGACATACAAAATATTACAAAAGGAGTATATCTTTTGCGAATCATTGAGGAAAATGGAAATTCAGAGCTGGTAAGGGTTGTGAAAAATTAGCGTTTAAGAGAGCATCATTTTTGCTTTTCGCACCGCCTCTACAAGACGGTCAACCTCCTCTATTGTGTTATACATAGCAAACGAAGCCCTGACCGTTCCCGGTATTCCGAACCTGTCCATAAGCGGCATCGTGCAGTGGTGGCCTGTGCGCACGGCAATGCCAAGCTGGTCTAAAATCACTCCAACATCATACGGATGCAAGCCATCAAGCAGGAAAGAGAGTATTGCTGATTTGTGCGGGGCGGTACCGATAACGCGCACACCGTCTATTTTCAGCATTTCCGAGGTCGCATAAGCGAGAAGTTCGTTTTCGTGGGCGGCAATAGCAGGTTTGCCGATGGAATTGATATAATCAATAGCTACTTTCAAGCCAAGCACATCGGCCACACTTGGTGTACCCGCCTCAAATTTAAACGGAAGTTCGTTGTAAGTTGTATGTTCAAAAGTCACTTTTTTTATCATCTCTCCCCCACCCTGATAAGGCGGCATCGCCTCAAGCCATTTTTCTTTTCCGTACAAGACACCGACACCCATTGGAGCATACATTTTATGTCCTGAAAAACAGTAGAAATCGCAATCAAGAACCTGCACATCAACTGTTTCGTGCGAAATCGCCTGCGCGCCATCAATCATCACTGGAACATCAAACTGATGAGCGATAGAAATAATTTCCTTTATCGGGTTGATTGTACCCAAAGTGTTAGAGACATGAGCGACCGCTACCATTTTGGTTTTAGGTGATATCAGCTGTCGGAAAGCTTCCAAATCGAGCACCCCAAAATCGTCTATCGGGATAACTTTGAGTTTTGCGCCGCGCTCCTCGCAAACAAACTGCCACGGGACAATGTTCGCGTGATGTTCCATCTCGGAAATGATAATCTCATCGCCAGAACTGATAAACCTTTTTCCGTAAGATGCTGAAATCAAGTTAATTGAATCAGTTGTTCCACGTGTAAACACGATTTCATGAGAAGATTTGGCGTTAATAAATGCGCGCACCGCCTCCCTACTCTTTTCAAATTTAGACGTCGCCAGCTGGCTCAAATGATGTACCCCACGATGAATATTACTGTTAATTGTGTTATAATATTCTGATAATGAATTAATTACACAAGTCGGGCGTTGGGTTGTAGCCGCATTATCAAGATAAACTAACGGACGGTTATTTATCTGCTGGTTTAAAATCGGAAAATCCTCTCGGTTCATCTTTGCAAAAATTGAGTTGCAAAGGTAACGAAATTTAGAGTAAATTTGCAAGTTAAAATTAAAGAAGTATGATTTTATTCCAAAGCGAGACAAAATTCAGTTTGAAGCACAAATTGGCGTACAAAAAATGGATAAAAGAGACCATTGAAAACGAAGGCAAAAAGTGCGGGAATATAAACTATGTGTTTTACAATGACGAGGAGGTGCTGAAAATAAACAAACAATTCCTCAACCATGATTTTTATACTGACATAATTACATTCGACTACACAGAAGGAGAAACAGTTTCCGGCGACATTGTAATCAGCATAGAAAGGGTAGGGGAGAACGCAAAAACATATAATGTAGATTTCCAATCCGAACTTAACCGTGTAATCATTCATGGCATACTTCATTTGTGCGGATACAAAGACAAAAAAAAGGACGAAGAGAAGTTGATGAGAAGCAAGGAGGAGTTTTATATGAGCCGTTTTGAAAAAGAGTTTTCACAAACTAAATAAAAGATTAACAGATAGTTATAAACAATGTTCCACGTGAAACCTGACAATAAGATGTACGATATTATAGTGGTAGGAGCAGGTCATGCGGGCTGCGAAGCGGCAACCGCAAGCGCAAAATTAGGATGCAAGACCTTGCTCATCTCGATGAACCTTTGCCTTGTCGCACACATGTCGTGCAATCCCGCGATAGGGGGTGTTGCAAAAGGACAGATAGTCCGTGAAATTGATGCACTCGGCGGAATGACCGGCATAGTGACAGATAACACAATGATTCAGTTCAGAATGTTGAACAAGTCGAAAGGACCCGCCATGTGGAGTCCAAGAGCACAGTGCGACAAATACAAATTCTCAGCGTATTGGAAGTATCTGTTGGAAACAATCCCAAATCTTGACCTCCGTCAGGACACGGTAATTGAAATTCTGACAGAAGCAGGCAAAGCGTGCGGAGTGAGAACAATTCAGGGTGCAACTATCAAATGTAAGAAAATAATACTCACAAATGGAACATTCCTCAACGGAAGAATCCATATTGGCGAGGTGAATTTTTCCGGCGGACGTATCGGCGAAGCGGCATCGCTCAATTTGTCTGACCAACTGAAAGAGCTGGGAATTACCGTTAAGAAACTAAAGACGGGAACCCCCGTTAGAATAGACGCAAGAACCATCGATTTTTCTAAAACAGAAGAACAAAAAGGAGATGAAGAGCCAGAAAAATTCTCATTCACCGACACTCCGGAACTCACAGAACAGATGAGCTGTAGAATTACCTATACCAATACATCCGTACACGACATTCTGCGAACAGGTTTTGAATATTCACCGATGTTTCAAGGCAGAATAAAAGGGGTAGGACCAAGATACTGCCCGTCAATAGAGGACAAAATAGAGAGATTCCCCGATAGGGAAAGGCATCAGCTTTTCCTTGAACCAGAAGGAAGAGACACCTACGAATATTACCTCAACGGATTCTCCTCATCGCTTCCGGAAAATGTGCAAGTTGAGGCATTGCATCACATTCCAGGCTTGGAAAACGCTTCTATAATCCGCCCCGGATATGCTATAGAATATGACTATTTCGACCCCACACAACTCAACTTTTCGCTTGAGTCAAAAATAGTTCCTAATCTCTATCTCGCAGGACAAATAAACGGCACAACCGGCTACGAGGAAGCGGCAGGGCAGGGGATAGTGGCTGGAATTAACGCTGCCCTCGCATTAAAGGAAAAAGAGCCACTTATAATGACAAGAAACCAATCGTACATTGGGGTCCTCATTGACGATTTAGTGACAAAAGGGGTGGAGGATCCGTACAGAATGTTCACTTCCAGAGCTGAATACAGAATATTGCTGAGACAAGACAACGCTGATTACAGGCTTACTCCTATAGGGTATAAAATAGGTTTGATAGACGAAGAAAGAATGAAAAAAATGGAGAAAAAATATCAAACACAAAATAAAATAGTTGAATATTTCAGAAGCCACAACACTACCCCAAAAATGATGAACGACTATTTGGAAACTGTTGGCACAACCCCATTGACACAAAGCACAAAATATGAGACAGTGCTGCTTCGTCCGCAAGTTTCAATGAAAGATATTATTGAAATATCGCCTGAAATAAAGGATTTTATAAAAAATTCAAGAGCAACAAAAGAAGAAATTAATAATAGCGAAATCTATATAAAATACGACAACTACATAAAAAAAGAGGAACAGACCGCAGAAAAACTTCTTCATTTGGAAAATATAAAAATACCTGAAAATATAATATATGATAATATGCCTGCGCTTTCATTGGAAGCAAGGGAAAAACTCAATAGGGTAAAACCAAACAATCTTGGTCAGGCTTCAAGAATCAGCGGCGTGAGTCCCTCTGACATAACAGCCTTAATGATATATCTAAGGTAAAATACTGAAAATCAATTACTTATAATCTAAAAGAAATTTTTTTTGCGTTTATAGCAACTGAAATTTTGAAAACAGGATAAATATCAAAAAATTAGAGAAAAGCCCTTAAATTTAAAGTTTTTTGTAACTGACTGAAATTTAACTGATTACATTTATCAATTCTTATCATCATCATTTTTCAGCTTTTTTGAAGAGGAAAAAATCAGGTCAAAAGATATGTAACCTATAATTGCACCCCAAAAAAGAATAAGATAAATATTGTTTTTCAAAACATAATCTGAAAACCTTCCAGATTTAAGCCAATATATAAAACTGAAAACACAACCCAAAATAATACCCAAAATATGGTGAACCCTAAAATTTTTGGCGAAAAAATCTCTAAAATCATTTTTATCCATCTTGTAAAGCTTTAAAATATTCGTACTCCAAAAACTTACTCTTAATCTTTTTAATTATATCCTCACGAGATGAACGAATAAGATCATAATAACTGAAATGACAATAAACCATAAATTCCAGTAATTCATCATCTTTAAGGCCTGTAAGATTCGAAACAAGCTCTCTGTTGAACTTTGACTGGACATTATCAAGCTCTTGCTCGTACTGTAGCATTTCATTATATAACCTCTTCATTTTTGCTTTAGGGCTAAATGCCTCATACAAAGCGGTTATAGGATGAGCAATTTTGGTATTTCTCAAAATATTTGGCGCAGTATTCTTATACTCAGCATTTTGTATATCCATCTTAGTGGGCTTGGAAACCAAATTATCGTAATAATCAGGCATATTCATGGTAACAACATCACGCTTGAAAACCTCATAATTAGGATTCAAACCATAAACACTAATCTCTTTCAAAACGACCGGCCGGCAATAAAGGAAAAAAACTTCATTTGATTTTTTCAAAATATCCTCAGTCAGTACAACAACATTCTGCCTATAAATAGACTTTGATATTACAATAGTGTCAGAAACAGAGGCAAAAATTGAAAAATAACCATTTTTATCAGAAAAAGAAAATTTTCCACTTGACAAATTATACACATTTGCCCCATTGACCGGCAAAAAATTTATCCCATCATAAATTTTCGCGGAAAAAAGAGTCTGGGCAGCTGAAAAAGAAGCAAAGAACGCGAAAACAAACGTAAATGCGATTAGTTTTTTCATGCTGCAAAAGTAAGCATTTTGAATTATATTTATATCTAATAATAATTTTAAAAAATATATTTTGAATGAAAATATATCCGTGTTTAAACGTTGAATAAATAAAATTTATTTTTGATGTTTTGTAAGAAATTAAAGTTTATGAACATCAAACTAACACGAAAAAATTGGATAAAAAACTGATAAATCGAACAATATATAATTCCATTTTTTTTCTTAATAAAGTTATTTGTTGATAAAAATAGCAAAATTTGGGGCAAAAAAAGTTGATTAAAATTGTTGAAAAAGGGGAAAATTTATTGAAAAAAAACGAAAAAAAAAGAATTGAAAAGTTTTACACAGGAATCCACATCAAAAAAATGGTTTTTAAACCATGGTTGAGAGAAGCATTGTTTATAAAGGTGTCAAACTATTGAAAATCAAAATGAAGTTCTGTGAATATCTATCTATAAAGTATAAGCTGGCCTTTATTTACACGTTTCTCGTTCATTTTATCTTTATATGTAACCACGTAAAAATAAGCACCTTGCGGAGAATATCCACCCTGATAATTTCCATCCCAGCCTTGTGAAGGATTTTTTGAATGGAATATTAGACGACCTGACGGTTCAAAAATAGACATTTCAAAATTTACTATTTGAAGTTCTTCAGGTATCTGAATTTTAAACTCGTCATTTATACCGTCGCCGTTTGGGGTGAAAGCGTTGGGAATATAAAGCCCGCACTGCAGGACTTCAACCTTAATGTTAATAGCTGTGTCCTGACCGTCAGACTTTTTCACGTTTGCGTGGTAAGTTGTAGTTACTTCAGGATAGATTTCAATCACTGGCTCGCGAGAACCTATATTCCATACAACTTTCTCAGCATTAAGCACATAGAGCATCAATTTTGAATTACGGCAAATTGTTGTGTCGTGGCTGAATACAAGCGGGGTGTTAGGAAAATCGTTAGTTTCGATGCCTTTTGTAGTTTTGGGTTTCAAGAGGTCTGGAATTTCGTTATCGTAAGTTTCGGAGGGCTGCCGCTTATTTGAAACCTCAGATGTTCCCTGTGAAACATTAGGTGTAAAACTCACATTATCAATTTGATTATGAGAGAAGTTATTATTTACTTCAGCTACAGGAACAAAGTGAGAATTATCCGCATCATTCTTTAAATCGGTTTTTTCCGTATTTTTTTCAGAATACGAGAGCTCTTTTATTGCAATCTGGTCTTCTTCCGTAGAAAATGTCTTTTCGTCATTTTGAGCAAAATTTTGGGTCTTTTTGTCTATAGATTGGGTTACTTTTGTAGAATTATCGTCATTTTTGACATTATTTTGGAGAGAAAAGAACAAAACAATGGCAGTAGCAGCGAAAAAAGAGGCAAAAGTCGCGGTTTTAATAATACGTTTTCTTCTTTTTGTCTTATTAAAGCTGGCAAATTCCGGGGAAGAGGATATTTTTCCCCACAAATCATCGGAAGGTGATTGAGAAAACGAATCAAGTTTATCCTTAAAAATTTTCCCTAAATTCATATTTTATAGTATCTCGTTTTTATTTTTCAAATGTTGTTCAATTCTTTTTTTAAGGTTCTCTTTTGCCTTAAAAAGTTGAGTTCTTACGGTAACTGGCGCGCATCCAAGCATTTCAGCGATTTCCTTATGCGAGTAGCCGTCAATTTCGTAGAGGTTGAAAGCTGTTCTGTAGCCGTCTGGCAGTTCCTCGATGAAACCGAGGAGGAGTTTTGCGGTGAGGGAGTCGGAGTCGGTAATGCTCACGTCCTCCACGTTTCCGTTAAGATCATCAATGTCAATTTCGCTGGCTTTCGCGGAATTTTTGTGATAGGCGTTAATTGCGGTGTGAATCACAATCCGTTTGAGCCAGTTGTCCAGAGAGCCCTCGCCCCTGTAAGTCTCAATTTTGGTGAAAATCTTGATGAAAGCGTCTTGCAGAATATCCTCGGCCTCCATTTGGTTTTTCGCATATCGTAGGCAGATTCCCATAAGCACAGGTGAGTACTTCTCGTACAAGTGTTTCTGGTACTTTGCCTTACCGTTTTTGCAACCGTCAATTAACTCTTTTTCACTAATCATCAGATTTTCATCTTGAATAAAAGACAAAGAAAACAAAAAAATGTTGCTTTAAGGGGAAAAAAGCGCTTTTATTTCCACCGGAACGTCTCTATCAACGTCATTATATCCTCGCGAATGTAGTCGATTACTGGTTGGAGCGAGTCGTTGTTTGGGGCGTGGTTGAAATAGAGAGCGCCGCGGAAATAGTGCTGCGTGCTGTCGGTCATCCAGAACGTTAGCGGGCAGGCGACACTTTTGCCTTTTATGTCGTAAATCTGTCCGAAAATTCGGTTTTCCCCGTCATTTATGATGGAATATTCAACGTCATCGGCAACTTGGTAGTGGTTAGATATGAGTTTGTCCTCAGCCAAAATCCGTTCGTGGAGGTCGTTTTTCAGTGGCATGTATGTGATGTCGACATCGGCGTTAAAATCAGTGTATTTCAGGAAGAGCCAGACAGTGTTTTCCTCTTTGTTCTCGAAAGAGCAGTTTGCGTGGGAGGAGTAGTCGAAGGCGAAGGGGAGGGTTGTGTCGAGGGTGCGGTAGGTGTGCGGGGGGAGTTCAATGCGGAAGTAGCCCACAGGTTTCGGGGTCTCGGCTTCCTCGCGGTGGGCGCATGCGGCAAAGGTGGCAATTAGCAATAATGCTACGGATATTTTTTTCAACATGGTTTATAGATTCGGGTTTTTGACATTGAAAACCGGATTTGCGTAAATTAGAAGGAAGATGTTTTTCAACTCGTCGTAAGGGAGATTAATCGTGCGCAGACCGTCATTCATATAGTTTTCAAAATCCTTTTTCTGGTCAGGGGTGTAAAAATCGGAATATTTTGTGATATTGCTGAGAATGTCGCAAGCTATGTAATTGTTAGGAAACAACTTATAGTTTTCAATAATCCTTTTGTCCATGATTTTCGCAAGGTGCACGAGTTTGTCGTTTTTCTCGTACTTGTCGCATTCGTTCAGGTCATCGATAGAAATATCTTTGCAAATTACCATGTTAATTCTTCCTTTCGGCTGCATGATGCCCTGAATGATACTGTTCAGGTCTTCGTTAGGGCCTTTGACATATTTCTGGTATTTGGCTATCAGGAGCTCGGAGGCTTTGAGGAAGGCGCAGGGCTCGTATTCGTAGGATATGGAGATTGGAGTGATGTTGAGTTCCGAAAGGTTTTCCACGAATGGCTTGTCGCTGCTGAGCGAGAACATCTTCAGCACGCCGATTTCGGTTTTGTCGTCCCCGTCCTTGGTCCTGCCGTTTCGCTGGGCAATCCACACCGACTGTTTCTTTTGCGTGATTGCGTAGCGCATGTACCGTGAGACTTCCAATGAGTTTTTGTAGAACGTGCGTATGTTGCCGCCACGCTCAATTCTGAACATTTTGTTTATTTTCCCGATGTCGATGACAATGTCGCCTTTCATCAAGTTGCTGCCGAAAGTTATTTCTGAGGTGTCGAGCCCGTTTTGAAGCAGAAGTATTTGCAAAAGTGCGGCATCGAGAAGAATGTCGCGGTGGTTGGAGACAAACATTCTTTTGCGGTTGTCCTTCAGCTGCTCAAATCCGCCGGAAGTGAGTCCGTTTGAGGTCTTTTCAACGATAGACCAGATTGCAGGGTCCATCACAATATGCTGGAACTCGCTGACAGTTTTTGTGTTCAGGCATTTTTCCCGAAAATCTTTATTATCTATATCTGGGAAAAGATAATTAACTATAAATGAGAAAGATGGGTTGTTTACAATACGCTGAATTGCTGCCGGAACTTCAGCATCAGTGTAAGGTCTTGTATCTTCAAACAGGTATTCTTCTGCCATAATTTATTTTAAATTGCAAAGGTAATATTAAAACGACATTATTTCACAAATTCAGGGATATTTTTTGAATGATTTCGTTACTCTCGAATATTCAACACATAAAATGAAAATAAATCTCTTGTTATGATATCATATTAAAATAAATTTATATCTTTGTGGCGTTAAATGACATCATTATGGCACAAGTCTCAATGACAGTGAGGATGGACTCACAATTAAAAAAATTGTTTGACTCATTATGTAGCGAATTTGGAATGAGTGCAAATACTGCCATGAATATATTTGCAAGGGCTGTGGTGCAGCGCCGGAAAATCCCTTTTGAAATCACGGCTGACAAAGAATACACAATATTAGACCCAATGTCAGCTTTTCAAGCGATGAGAGAAAAGGCAGACGCAGGTGAAACTCCGGAGCTTTCGTTGGAAGAGATAAATGAGGAAATCGGTAAAGCCCGTTCCGATAGATGATATTTCATTATTGCTTGATCTGATATTGCAAATGGGAATAAATTCGAAATAAATTGCAGACTATCAATTAGTTATATTCATTGATTCACCCCGCACACCTGACGGCGTGCGTAACAAACATTGTGCCCACCAAACCTCCTACCGAGCCCCGCAGACCTGACGGCCTGCGGGTACATTCGTGACAAATTGAACTTCGTTTTTTCAAATTTCATCACCATCCCAAATCTCCAATTTTAATTTCCGACAAGTTGGTAACGACTAATTTCAGCGAGCGCATTTTGCAGTCCGTAGGACTGCATGGCTTGGTAGCACGGAACAAATTGTGTGTGCGTTTCGCAGGCTGGAGGCCTGCGGGCAGTTGTCTATGAATTATCTTATATTGAACTCACGTTAATACAAAATCCTCTTGTTGGACATTTGTCTCAAATATGCTTCATTATTTTTAGTTATCCCATACAAACAACGAAAAAATATTGTTGTTTTGACCTAATAACGAACGCGATATTTGATTTTCATTTTCTCACTGAAATTTGACGACCAAACATAACCTGACCTTGCCTTTGCATAAAAATCAATAGCACCATTATTGCTAACATTATAATAATAATATCTTCCTTCTGAGTCTGTATATGGCAAATCATGATAGTCCATAGTAACTTTGGTAACATCGTCTGGACGTGTTACATTTTTAAGATAATACGGTCCCCCGTGTGCTAAATTAGTGCCATTTGACTCAAACAGAACACTTATTTCAGTTTCTTCATATTTATCCACATTTTTTTTGTTACATCCAGAAAATAGTAAAAACACAAAAAAAATTGTAATAAGTATTATCAGATTCTTTTTCATTTTCTTTTTCGCCAGTTATATCCCATCTGCACTTCGGTTTTTATGATAAAAATTAAATTGATTTTATTATACTATGATGTGCATAAACAAGTTATGCGGTTTCTCTCATCGGCAATATTTTTCGTTAATATTCATTTTTAATTTGTGACCATAAAATTACAACAAATTTTTCAATATTTTCACCGCCTTAATCAATCACAACTTTGTGCTTCCATCTTCTGTGGCTCCAGAGCCAGAAAGCGGGGGCGCGGCGGATTGTCGCTTCAAGCAGCCCGGCGTAGCACTTGCATATATATCCGGGCTCCTCTTGCTGCGGCTTGTCGGTAATCAGCTGTAACTCAACTCTATAATACCCTCGTTTTTCTTTTATGACCTGATAATAAAAGACAGGGATGTCGTATTTTTTTGCGAAATATTCGCTCCCGAAAATCATTGCTGAGGGCTGGTTCAGGAACATTGTCTTGAAAGACTTTTCGGGGTTTGCCGGCGACTGGTCGCTGAGCATCATGTAGGCGCAGGGCTTCGCCGCAGCGATGTTGTCAGCGAAAACTTGTCGCACCGTATCGGCGAAGACAACCTCGGTGCCATAACGGGTGCGGGCGCGGTTTATCAGCTTCTCGAAAACCTTGTTGCTGTTCGGCTTCCCAACGCCAATACCGTGGTGCTTGAACATGCTCTCAAGCTCCAATATCATCCACTCCCAGTTGTTGTAGTGGCTTGACATGAGAATGACACTGCGCCCCTCGTCATAATAACGGTTCACACTTTCAGGGTTCACACAATGGTAGTGCTTTCTCAGCTGCTTCCGGCTTAAGGTCAGCATTTTGAGCATTTCAGCCGCAATATTAGCCAAATGCTTGTAATACTCTTTTTCGATTTTGCGAAGCTCTTTCTCATCTTTTTCGGGGAAAGAGTTCTTGAGATTAGAAACAACGACTGCTTTTCGGTACCTCAAAATGTATCGTGTCACAAGGTAGAAGATGTATGCTATTCCGTATAAAACCGGCAATGGCAGCAGTGACAACGGATACAGTATCAGCCAGAAAAGCAGTCGTGTCAACATTGATGAATCAATGATTACTTACCGCAGCCGCAGCCACATTTCGCGGCTTTAATGGCAGCCTGAGCGGCAGCCAAACGAGCCACAGGAACGCGGAACGGTGAGCAAGATACGTAGGTCATACCTGTTTTGTAGAAGAAGTCCACTGAATCGGGGTCACCGCCGTGCTCGCCGCAAACACCGACTTTCAGTTTCGGGTTCACGAAACGACCGCGCTGTACGCCCGCCTGAACAAGTTGCCCGACACCGACTTGGTCGAGGGTCTTGAACGGGTCAGCAGGGATAATCTTCTTTGCAATATAGTCTTGAATGATTTCGTTGACATCATCGCGTGAGAATCCTAACGTCATCTGTGTCAAGTCGTTGGTTCCGAATGAGAAGAACTGGGCGACTTCAGCGATTTCGTCAGCCATGAGGGTGGCGCGCGGAATCTCAATCATTGTGCCGTACAGGTAGTCAATCTTAACACCGAATTTGGCTTCGACTTCAGCTTGAACTCTGTCAGCGATCTCTTTCTGATGTTTGAGCTCTTTCACGTCAATTGTCAGCGGGACCATGATTTCGAGGTGCGGGTCATTGCCTTCCTTCATAAGTTCTGCGGTGGCTTCGAAGAGTGCGCGGAACTGTGTCTCAGAGATTTCCGGATAGACGATGCCAAGACGAACGCCACGGAGACCCATCATCGGGTTCATTTCGTGGAGGGCGTCAATACGTTTCTTAATCTCTTCGTAAGACATGCCTCTCTCTTTCGCGGTGATGCGCTGTTTCTCCTCTGTCTGCGGGACGAATTCATGCAATGGCGGGTCCATAAGACGGAATGTCAGCGGTTTGCCGTCCATAACCTTCAGAGTTCCCTTAGCTGCCTCGCGGATGTAAGGTTCGAGTTCGTTCAAAGCGGCAATTCTCTCTTCCTTGGTGTCAGAAAGAATCATGTTGCGGAGTTTTTCGAGGGGTTTCTCGCTGTTTTTGCCGTAGAACATGTGTTCGATACGGAACAGGCCGATACCTTCAGCGCCGAAGTTGATAGCGTTCTGCGCGTCTTCCGGTGTGTCAGCGTTGGTGCGGACACCCATTTTGCGGTATTTGTCAACCAAAGCCATGAACTCTTGGAAACGTGGGTTCTCCGTAGAATCGATCATGTTGACAGCCTCGCCATAGACATAACCTTTCGCGCCGTTGAGTGCGAGTGTTTCGCCTTCTTTGTAGATTTTGCCGTCAATTGATACGGTACGTGCGTTCATGTCGATTTTGATAGCGTCACAACCGACAATGCAGCATTTGCCCCAGCCGCGTGCCACGAGAGCAGCGTGTGAGGTCATACCGCCGCGTGCTGTAAGGATACCGTCAGCGGCACGCATACCTTCAACGTCCTCAGGGTTAGTCTCTTCGCGGACAAGAATGTTTTTGATTTTCTTTGCTGTATAAGCTTTTGAAACTTCGCTGTCGAGGGCGATTACGCCGACCGCGCCGCCAGGACCTGCTGGCAGACCTTTTGCGATGACGGTGTGTTTCTTTTCGTCAGCGGCTTCCAAAATCGGGTGGAGGAGTTCGTCCATCTGTGCCGGCTGAAGTCTCATCACAACCTCTTTGTCGTCGATGCGGCCTTCGTGAAGCATGTCAAGAGCCATGTTCAGAGCAGCGATACCGGTGCGTTTGCCCACGCGGCACTGCAACATGAAGAGGTGGCCTTCCTGAATTGTGAACTCGATGTCGAGCATGTCTTTGTAGTTGTCCTCAAGGATAGCGCGGATTTCGCAGAGTTCCTTGTATGTTTCAGGCATAAGCTCCTGCATTGAGTGCAGGTGTTTGTTCTGCTCGTTTTTGGTGTCATCGTTCAGCGGGTTTGGTGTGCGGATACCTGCAACCACGTCTTCGCCCTGAGCGTTAATGAGCCATTCGCCGTAGAACTGGTTCTCGCCGGTGGCTGGGTTACGGGTGAAAGCGACGCCGGTGGCTGATGTCTCGCCCATGTTGCCAAATACCATCGCCTGAACGTTTACTGCTGTGCCCCAGTCATCTGGAATACCTTCAATGCGGCGGTATGAGACAGCTTTCTGTCCGTTCCAGCTCTTGAAGACAGCCTTGATACCGCCTTCCATCTGCATTTTTGCGTCATCCGGGAATTCGGTTCCAAGTTTTTCTTTGATGACAGCTTTGAATTTGGTGGCAAGTTCTAACAATTCGTCAGCTGTGATGTCTGTATCGCTTTTATAACCTTTCTTTTCTTTGTATTCATCAAGAATATCGTCTAAGATTTTACGGATACCTACACCGTCAACAGGAGCGATGCCCTCTGCCTTTTCCATGACGACGTCAGCATACATCATGATAAGACGACGGTATGAGTCATAAACGAAACGCGGATTGTTGGTTTTCTTGATAAGTCCGGGGATTGTTTTTGAAGAGAGACCGATGTTGAGAACGGTATCCATCATGCCGGGCATTGAGGTGCGGGCGCCAGAACGGCAGGAGACCAAAAGCGGATTCTCTGGGTCGTCATATTTGCGCCCCATAATTTTCTCCACATTCTCCATAGCTTTCCAAACCGTATCCATCAACCCTGCGGGAAGTTGGCAGTTGTTAGCGTAATAAGCTGTGCAGCATTCAGTTGTGATTGTCAGACCAGCGGGCACTGGCAATCCTAACAGACACATTTCAGCGAGGTTTGCTCCCTTGCCGCCCAACAGATTTTTCATCTCTGCTTTACCCTCGGCAGTCTTTCCACCAAAGGTGTAAACATACTTTATTTCACTCATTTTCAATAAATTAAGAGGTTTATAATTATTTGAGTTGTACAATTTTTTTCAAATGGCAAAGATAACGAAATTTTTCTTTTGTTTGAAAATAAAAAAAAGTGTATTTTTGCTTTTTTCTGTTATGATGACAGAAAGCTTTTAATGTAGTAATCAAAAAAACGTGAAAATGAAACAATTATTAAAAGAAGTCGTCCTTAATTTACTGCTTTCAACAGCTATTTTTGCAGTGGTGGTACTGTTCCTTCAATGGAGGAATCTTGTTGGTTATCAGCCTATTGAGTCTCTTGGCACAACATTCTCCCCGACCTTCCAGTTTGTTCTTGAAATCGCGGCTGGCATTATCGGCACGGCCTACGTCCTCATTGTGCGCAACCCTGCCAATTACCTCGGATTCCCGCTCGGAATTGTCATGTCCCTTATGCTGGCTTTCCAATTTTTCCTTCAAGGTTTCGTAGATGAGACCATAATTTACCTTGTAGTTTTTGTTCCGTGCCAGGTCTATACGCTTATCACTTGGATAAAGGGCAGCAAGCGTTCCAACTCCGAAGAACCCTTCATGCCGACTTTCCTTTCTATGAAAGGCTTTCTACTCGGTATCGCGATTTTCGTCGTGCTGATGGTCGCTGACCTGTTCCTGCTTCAGAATATGGTTATGGGGCGTCCGATTAATTTCCCGCTTGTGATGAGTGCAGTTGTAGTGGCTGCAAGTGCGCTTGCTAACTTCTTGTTAATCAAGAAGAAAACAGACGCTTGGTTCTACTGGGTGCTTTTCTCCATCGCCGGAACAGTACAACTCGCATCTATCGGCGCATGGGTGACTTGCACACTCTTCACCCTCTACATCTTCATAAACGGCAGCGCATGCATAGCTTGGTGCAAACAGACAGCCAAAGAAAACCGCGGCTGGCTCCTCGGCAAATAAAAACTTCTAATTCTTAAAAACTATGTCCCCTAACCTCCAACACAAAATAGACGAACTTCTTCAGGAAGTGAGCAACATCAACGATTTGAATATTAAATTCGACACCCTGACCTACATCGAGCAGCAGGCTGCGTTTCTGCTTTGGCAGTTGGAGGAGGATATGCATGTCGATCAGAATATGAAAAATATTTAAAGCCAATAAATTATGAAAAAGATATTCACGTTGTTTTTCGGTTTAATGGTTGCTTTTTCAGCATATAGCCAAAGTCTTGAAGTACTTTATGAAGGCCAACCGTTTGGTGACACACTAACGCTGACTGTCTCTGATGTGGAGAATTTCCAGACCTATTATTTTGACATTGCGAATATCTCAAACCGCTCTATCAATGTGCGTGTTAAAAGAGAGTTCGTCAACCTTTTGGACGGCGCATCAAATATGTTCTGCTTTGGTTCTTACTGTTTTGACAGCGATTCTCCGATGGAGACTTTCTTTATAGACGAATACGACACTTTTTCTTATGAGAATAACGGAACTGACGCGTTCCATCTCACTTATTTTGCAAACGGGCAATTCGGCAAAAGTGTTGTGAGATACACGTTTGTAAATAGTATGATAGACATTGACACCACAGCTGTAACTATAGTTTTCGATTCTGAGGCGGCGGGCGTTGCGGAGGCGGCGGAGCAAAATCACATCAGCGCGTTCCCTAATCCGACAACAGGAAAAGTTATTGTCACGTTGCCGCAAACCGAAGCAGGAAACCTCACATTGTCAGTTTTTGATGTCACTGGAAGATTTCTTTTCTCAACTTTGGCAAATTCTGATGGAAAAATTAGCGAGTTGGACTTAAGGGATTATCCTTCAGGACTTTATTTTATAAATATTCAAGACAAAAACCAAAAATACAATATTAAAATCCAAAAAAATTAAGACATGAAAAAAAGTTTTTTAATCCTGATTTCGTTATCGCTTTTAATCGGGATAAAAGCACAAACCCCGCCTGATGAAGGTATGTGGCTCCCGATGTTTGTGAAAAACTACAACTATGCCGACATGCAGAAACTCGGACTCAAACTGACAGCCGAGCAGATGTACGACATCAACAACTCTTCGCTGAAAGACGCTATCGTGCAATTAGGAAACTTCTGCACAGGCGAAATCATTTCAGATCAAGGACTTATGCTTACAAACCACCACTGTGGCTATTCAAGCATCGCCGACCACTCTTCAGAGGAACACGACTATCTGAAATATGGTTTTTGGGCGAAAAACCGTGACGAGGAACTTCCGAATGAAGGTCTTACTGTCACTTTTTTGGTGAAAATGGCTGATGTAACGGCTGATGTCCTTGCCGGAGTCACCGACAGCACCAAGAAGAGTGATCGCTCAAAAAAAATCAAGGCTGCGACCGACAAACTGAAAAAAGAGAACTCTAATGACGGGCGCTATACCGTTGTCATAAAACCATTTTATGAAGGCAATGAGTATTATATGTTTGTCTATGAGATATTTAAAGATGTCCGTTTAGTTGGTGCTCCGCCGAGCAGTATTGGCAAATTTGGCGACGAGACCGACAACTGGGTGTGGCCGCGTCATACCGGTGACTTCTCCATTTTCCGTATCTACACCGCTCCTGATGGTTCCCCCGCAGAGTATTCAAAAGACAATGTCCCGTTGAAACCGAAACATGTCCTGCCGCTTAACATCGGTGGTGTGAAAGAAGGTGACTATGCCATGATTTGGGGCTACCCAGGAACAACAGATCGTTTCATGACATCTTATGAGATTGAGAACTACCTCAAAGTTGACAATACCGCGACAATAAAGGCGTTCGACATGATTCTGCCGGTTATGCGTGAGGAGATGAACGCACGCGACGCTGTCCGTATCGCTTACGCTTCAGACTATGCGAGTATGGCCAACTATTGGAAAAATTCGAAGGGTAAGGGCGCAAGCCTCGTGAAACTCAAAATCGCCGAACAAAAAGCCGCTGAGGAAGAGAGACTTATGAAATGGATTAACGCTGACCCTGCAAGAGTTGAAAAATATGGAGATCCTATCAAACAAATCGCAAAGACCTGCGCGAATAATGACGCTAACGCAATGTCAGCTTTCTGGTATTGCAATTTCTCTCTTATGTTGTCTAAAACAATGTTTCTGCCTTATAAAGTCAGTTTTGCTCCCAAAGATGATAAAACAACTTACTCAGACGAGCAGAAAAAAAACTTCATGGAGCAATACCGCAAGGAAATGGAGGGTGCTGACGCAATCACTGAGGCAAGAGTCATTGCTGCGACATTGAACCTGTTCAAGACACTTCCAGCTGATTATCAGCCAAATATCTATGAGTTTATCAATAAGAAATTCAAAGGCGATTATGACGCTTTCGCAAAATTCGTATTGGAGAAATCTATAATCGGCAATGAGGCCAACTTCCAAAAATTCTTGGACAAACCGTCTCTCAAAGTTTATCAGAATGATGCTGGTATCAAGTACTTTACCGCAATATTCACAGTGATTATGAAGACACAGGGCAACTATTCCGAGTTCAAGTCAAAACTTTCGGTGCCGCGCCGCAAATATCTTGCCGCTCTCAAGGAGATGAACGCAGACAAACCGATGTATCCGGACGCAAACTCAACAATGCGTTGCACTTACGGCACAGTTATGGATTACTATCCGTCTGACGGTGTTCACTACAAATATTACACTACCGCTCAGGGAATCCTTGAGAAAGAGGTGCCGGGCGACCCGGAATTTGACGTTGACCCGAAACTGAAACAGCTTATCCTTGACAAGGATTTCGGCCGTTATGCTGACAAGAACGGTTATCTTCCGGTATGTTTCCTCACAAATAACGACATCACCGGTGGTAATTCAGGCAGCCCAGTGCTCAACGCAAAAGGCGAGCTCATCGGCTGCGCGTTCGACGGCAACATTGAGGCACTCAGCAGCGACATCGCATACGACCCGCAACTGCAACGCTGTATCAACGTTGACATCCGCTATGTGCTTTTCGTCATCGACAAGTTCGCTGGCGCAACGCACCTGATTAAGGAAATGAACATAGTAGGGAAATAATGCTGACTTACGATGCGTTCAGGGAAAATCTCGCGCTGTTGGCTGAAAAGCCGGAGGAGAGGAAGTATCTGCTTGCCGTGAGCGGCGGTGCCGATTCGTGCGTGCTTGCCTTCCTCTTTCACCATTTCGCGTTGGATTTTGATGTGGCGCATTGCAATTTCCACCTTCGCGGTGAAGATTCTGATAAAGATATGGAATTTGTGCAACAAATTCCATATCTTTTTAATAAACAAATACTTATAAAAGAGTTTGACACTCTGGAACTGCAAAAAAACAGTGGGTGTTCCATAGAGATGGTTGCCCGCGACTTGCGTTACGGGTGGTTTCGCGAGCTCGCTGCAAATTACGACTATGTTGTTACTGCCCACAACGCTGATGACAACGCCGAAACGGTGCTGCTGAATCTTGCGCGCGGCACCGGCTTGAAAGGGCTCACTGGCATCCCGAAGTCCAATCCGCCGTTTCTGCGGCCGCTGCTGCCGTTCACTTCGGCTGAAATACGCGAGTTCGCCGCTGAAAACCACATCGCCTACCGTACCGACAAATCCAATTTTTCTGACGTTTACAACAGAAATAAAATCAGATTGAAGGTTTTTCCTGAACTCCAGAAGATAAATCCTAAAATTATTGGCACTTTTTCGCGTAATATTGAACTTCTTTCAAGACAAAACTCAATTTATGAGTTGGAAATTGAACGCGAGAAATCGGAAGTTTTGACTTTTTTTGGCGAAAAAATTGAAATTTCAATAGAAAAATTGAAAAAAATGCCAGACATTGGGCTTCTTTTGTATGAAATTCTGTCAAAATTTGACTTTAACAAGCCGGTTTTAAAAGAAATAGAGGAGAGCTTGGATGGAAATTCAGGAAAAATATTCTACTCGCCAACTCATAAGTTATTGAAAGACAGAGGAAAACTGATATTAGTCCCATTAGGAAAAGATTATGATTCTGATTTTGAAATTGAGATAAAAAATGCTGCAGAATTTGAAAAAAACGGATTTAAAATCACAGAAATTGACGATTTTGATGAGATTTTGAAAGAAAAAATGAACAAAAATGTGATTTTTGTGAGCAAAAAACTGTTTTCTTATCCGCTTTTTTTAAGAAAATGGCGTTCTGGAGATGAATTTTATCCATTTGGAATGAAAGGCAAGAAAAAATTAAGTGATTTCTTCAAAGATTTAAAACTGAATCTGATAGAAAAAGAAGAAATTGAAATTTTGTGTTGTAACGGAATGATTATGTGGGTAGTGGGCGTACGTGCGGACGACCGTTTCAAAGTCGCACCGCAAGATAGGGTAGGGTTTTACAGGTTGGAACGAGTTTAACTATCTGCGAAATCCTCATAAATTCCGCTATTTTTCACATCATCTTTAAACAGGAGTTTGACTTGCTGATAAAAATACACGATGTTTTCATAATATTTCAGTATGCAAAGTAACAAAAAAAGAAAAATGTATGATTTTTCTTTTCTTCAGCAAAATGTGCTGCTCCATAACTCTGAAAAAAGACTATCTTTGCAATCCTTTTAGTACGAAATAATATATACAACTATCAATCTTTTCAAAATGAAAAAAACATTGTTATTATCGCTTATAACCATGCTCGTTTTTGGAAATATACAGGCGCAGAACCCGTCTTTTCCGATGCACAGCAACAAGATGAAGTTCCTGCTTGAGCGTGTCAACGACCAGTATGTCGATACTGTGAATTTTGACAAATTAGTGGAGAAAGGCATAGTGGAAATGCTGAAAGAGCTTGACCCACACTCGACTTATATAGCGCAAAAAGATGTGCAGCAGACTAACGAGCCGCTGGAAGGCAATTTTGATGGTATTGGTGTGACTTTCCAAATGATAAAAGACACTATCAATATTATGGAAGTCCTTGTCGGCGGGCCGTCTGAGAAAGTCGGCTTGCTGCCAGGCGACAAGATTATCAAGGTTGATACTGCTGTGGCTTGCGGCAAAAACATAAGCAACAGCTGGGTGCAGAAACACCTGCGCGGCAAGAAGGGGACGAAAGTCGAGGTTACGGTGAAACGCGGCAGAAATCCCGAACCGCTTGTCTTTAACATTGTTCGCGACAAAATACCGATGAACAGTATCAATGTGTCGTATATGGTTGACGATGAGGTAGGTTACATACGTCTTGAGCGTTTCGCCCGCACTTCACCCGATGAGTTCAAGGCGGCAATGGACAAGTTGAAAAAACAGGGTATGAAACATCTTATTTTCGACCTCCGCGGCAACGGCGGCGGCTATTTGGACGTGGCGTTCAGTATCGCCGACCAGTTTATCAAAGGCGGCAAAATGATAGTCTATACCGACAATT
>CACYHL010000010.1 GCA_902774205.1 uncultured Bacteroidota bacterium
ATTTTTTCAAAATCCATTAATGGATAAAGGTAGAACTCGTAGCGCAAGCCCGCCGAAAATCCGCCATTTGTGTAGAGCAGGGTGAGGTATGTGTTGGCGCGCACCTTTTCGTCAGCCGCCGTCGCTCCTATCACCGAATCGGGCATATAGTACATTCCATCAAAGACAAAATCGCCGCTTATCTGCCCTGACCCAAGCTTTATCTGCGCAAAAATGTCTGTTTTACAAGATAAAATTAAAAAAAGCAGAATTAGGAGTGATAACCGTCTCTTCATTATTTTTTCTTCCATTTTAAAAGTTCCTCATAGACTTCATTTTCACCACCCGGAGCGTATGATGTGTGTTGCCAAACTATTTCTCCGTTTCCGTTAAGTATGCAGAGATACGGTACATTCACCACATTCATGGCTCTCTTGAAATCTGAGTTAACATCTTGAAGCACAATATAATCCCAACCGCGTCCATTGACGAACGGAGCAACTTGCGAAGCGGTTTTGCTGTCATCTATCGAAACGGCATAGAGTTTCACGCCTGTCTCTTCAACCCAGTCATCATAAACATCGCTGATAGCAATGAGTTCCAAAATACACGGACGGCACCAAGTCGCCCAAAGGCTTATTATAATAGGATTGCCGTCATTTTCAATATCTTTGGTGTTAAAAGTCTTACCATCAATGGTTTTCAACTCAACAGCTGGCAAAACAGGATATTTTTTTCCATTATTCTCTTGAGAATATAAATATGCCAGACATAGGCAAAACAATATCAAAAAAGCAGACTTTTTCATGAAACCATTTTATTTTTCGCAAAAATATATATTCTTTTCGACATTGTGACAATTTTTTTTATTCAATATTCGTTTTTCATGGGAATAAAAAATTGAAATTTTTGATATAGAACACTTTTTATTTGAGTTGTTTAATGTTTCTTTCAAAAATATTATCTTTGTTGCAAATTTTAAAAAACAGAAATTATGAAAAAATTATTGGCAATCACATTCGCTTTGTTTCTTGCAGTCGCAATGAGCGGTTGTGGAAAAATTTCTCTTCAGCGTATTATAATGATAAACAACTCGGAAGATCCTTATACGATGTATCTTGATGGGACGCAGGAAGGCACTATCAGACCATACGAAGAGAAGACCATAAATGTTAAAAAAGGATATCATACTGTACGGGTTGTGCAGCAGAGCGGATACCTTCTTTATCCGACAGATGAGACATATTATTTCAATGTCGAATTTGGAAATGATTATAAGCAAAATTTTCCAAAAAACTGATACTTAAAACATTACTTACAATATGAAAATCAGGAATCTGGCGGACATATTTGCGATTATCTGCCTTGTGACGGTAATGTTGGGTTGCAAGCATCTCTCTGAAAAAGAGGAATTTGAACTGAAACTTCGGGAGGCAGTCGCTTCTTCCGAAGCGAAAGATGCGCCTGTAGATTCTGTGAAAATACTCAATGTTGACACTTTGTCGCGCACGCAATACGCGGGGCTTATCTTGGAACAGCTTGAGAATATGGCATTTGAGTGCGGATTGGTTTACGAAGCCGGACGTGACTCGCTGCCGGAAGCGGAACTTCGCGAGCTGGAGCTGACAATGGCTGAGATACGGGACGCGTGCGATTTTTATCGCGACAAATACGAGAACGGTGCCGGCGGAGCGGAAGATAGCATTTTCATTTTCTTCGTGGACGCTGAACTGTTCAGAGATGGCGAAGTGTTCAACTATTTCTATCTCATCACGCCTGATTTCGTGGTACACGATGACCCGTTTGGCGACAATCTGTTGGAATAGTCGCTAAACATGAAAAAGTTCTGTCTACTTTTGTCGTTGATATTCATTGCCAATGTGATGATGGCGCAAAAGCATACGCTCTCCGGAATCATAAAAGACTCTGAAAACGGCGAGACATTACAGGGGGCTTACGCCTCATTGTCGGACACAGCCACCAAAACAGAGGTGCGCGGCTCTCTCACAAACAGTGCCGGTTTCTTCTCAATAACCGTACCTGACGGAACGTATAAATTGAGGGTGCTTTTTCTTGGTTATCAAGAATATACAGAAATTATAACTATTACGGCGGATAGGAAGATGAAGATTGATATGGCTCCGACTGTCATCACCACTGACGAGGTCGTGGTGTCGGCGCAGCGGGCTGACAAAAATGTGACGGCTGTTGATATCGGGAAGATGGATTTGAAGATTGAGACCATAAAGTCGCTGCCGGCGCTCTTCGGCGAGGCGGACGTGCTGAAATCACTGCAACTGCTGCCGGGGATACAATCGGGCGGTGAGGGTAACACCGGCTTCTATGTCAGGGGCGGCGCCGCAGACCAGAATCTGATTCTGCTCGATGAGGCGACAATCTACAACGCCGGACATCTGTTCGGCTTCTTTTCTGTCTTTAACGCCGATGCTGTGAAAAACGTGGAGATAACGAAATCAGGGATGCCCGCTTACTACGGAGGACGGCTCGCCTCAATTCTCGATGTCACGCAGAAAGAGGGCAACATCAAGAAATACGAGGTTGACGGCGGTATTGGGATTATTTTCTCGAGGCTCACGGTACAGGGACCGATAAAAAAAGACAGGTGCTCGTTTCTTGTCGCCGCCCGCCGCACATACATTGACGTCCTCATGCAGCCGTTCCTGCCAAAAACATCGCCGCTGAAAGGGACAAAATTCTATTTTTATGATTTGAACGCCAAGGTTAATGTCACAATAAACGACAAACACAGGCTTTATATCGGCGGTTATTACGGCAGCGATGTTTACGGGTTCAAGTCATCGTCGGGGAACACTTTCGCTCAGATGAGCTGGGCAAACGGCATCGCCTACCTCCGATGGAACTATATCATCTCGCCGCAGCTTTTCCTGAACACATCTTTCCAGTTCAGCAACTACAATTTCGGCACGAAAATGGGGATTGATGTCTATGAGTTCAACCTCAAATCAGGCATCCGCGATTATGGGCTGAAAAGCGAACTGACGTATCTGCCTGGATTTCCGCACACTTTCAAGTTTGGGGTACACTATCTTTTTCACACAATATTTCCAAACAGTTACGATGTCACCGCTGGAGAGCAGACACAGCTCTCAATCCCGAAATCACCGCCATATTACGCCCACGACCTTTCAATTTACGCGAATGATGAGTTTGACGCCTTGCGATGGCTTCGGTTCAACGTGGGTTTGAGATACACTCATTTTGAGCACGTCGGAAAATTCAGCAGGTATATTTTGGACGAGTTCGGTAATAATGTCGGTTCGATAGAGTATAAACGCGGTGAGCGTATAAAGCAGTACAACAATGTTGAGCCACGGGTTTCCGTGAGATTCCTCATTGATTCAAACACATCTATAAAAGCTGCTTACACACTGAATTACCAATATATCCATCAAGTTGCGTTAGCAAGTATATCTTTGCCGACAGACGTCTGGATGCCGTGCACCGACATCATCAAACCGCAGGTAGGGCAGCAGACTTCAATAGGCGTTTATCGTAATTTCTATAAAAACATGTTTGAGACTTCCATTGATTTCTATTACAAAGACATGAAAAATCTGATAGAATACAAAGATGGGATGGACATGACAGCATTGACGATAAATCCTGACCAGATGTACACTTTCGGGAAAGGGTGGTCATACGGGATGGAGATATTTGTCAAGAAGGCGCGTGGGCGGTTCACGGGCTTTATCGGCTACACGCTTTCATATACGAAGCGGAAATTCGAGGATCTGAATGGTGGCAAGCCGTTTTATGCGAAGTACGACCGCCGCCACGATGTCTCGATAAACCTTTCATACGAAATATTGCGGAACAAGCTGACCGTATCAACCGTGTGGGTTTTCGCCACCGGGAACACCATGACAATTCCTGTTGGCTACTATTTCTTCGGGGGCAGTCTCATGACGGAGTACAGCGATCGTAACGGGTTCCGCATACCGCCATATCACAGGTTAGACCTCTCTGTCAACTGGACAATCGCCCGCAAAAAACATTTCGAAACCTCGCTGAACTTCTCAATCTACAATGTTTACAACCGCCAGAATCCTTTTTTCATTTTCTTTGAGACGGAGACAAACGTCACTGAAGACCTTTCACAATTCGACATGCAAACCAAGGCATACCAGATGAGCCTTTTCCCGATAATGCCTTCCATAACGTGGAATTTCAAGATATTGTAGAATAAAAAAAGGGGGCAGTTTCCCTCCCGATTTAAAACAAAATCAGCAACTTGTTTTAGTAAATTGCTGATTGTTATTGCGTATCGAACTCTAAAACTGTTGTCTTTCGCTTGTCCGCAAGCGGCCTGCATCGGCACAGAAAAAAGGCGACGCTTTTCGCGCCGCCTTTCACTTGGCGGAGAGTGAGGGATTCGAACCCCCGGAGGTGTTACCCTCAACGGTTTTCAAGACCGCCGCGATCGACCACTCTGCCAACTCTCCGCTGCAAAAGTACAATTTTTTTTCATATCTCATGCTTTTATCATTAAAAAATTCAAAATTCCATAATAATCAATTATTTTCGTATTTTTGCCGACCTTAAAATCCGTGTTTGATATATCTTTAAAATGGAAGAGAAAACAATTTTGGAAGAAAAAGACGAAAAAGAGGAGAAAGACGAACTGTTTGAGCATTTCCGTTTCGTGGCCGACAAAGGGATGGATATTCTGCGTTTGGACAAATATCTTTTGCATTGTCTTGCCAACACTTCCCGAAATAAAATCCAGCAGGCGGCAAAAGCGAACTGCATTCTTGTGAACGGCAAGCCCGAAAAACAGAACTACCGCGTGAAACCGCTCGACCAGATTTCTATTCTTCTGCCGAATCCGCCGCATGAGTTCGAAATGCTTCCCGAAAATATCCCCTTGGATATTGTTTACGAGGACAACGACATTATAATCATCAACAAACCGGCGGGAATGGTGGTGCATCCGGCTTACGGAAACTTCACAGGGACATTGGTGAACGCGCTGCTTTTTCATTTCGAGGGCAAAACCGGCACAAACGGCGAGCCATTTTCGCCAATGCTCGTCCACCGTATCGACAAGAACACTTCCGGCATTATGATTGTAGCGAAAAACGAAATCGCCCAGATGAAACTTTCTAACGATTTTTTCTACCATAACATCGACAGAAAATATAACGCATTGGTTTGGGGGGATTTCAAGGAAGATGAGGGAACAATTGAGGCCAACGTTGGGCGCAACCCCAAAGACCGCCTTGTGATGACCACATTCCCTGACGGTGAGCAGGGCAAGCACGCCGTGACACACTACCGAGTTTTGGAACGTTTCGGCTACGTTACGCTTATCGAGTGCCAGCTTGAAACGGGAAGGACACACCAGATAAGAGTCCACATGAAGTCGATAGGCCATCCTCTCTTCAACGACGAATCTTACGGCGGCGACCAGATTCTGAAAGGAACGACCTTCACTAAATACAAACAGTTCGTGAACAACTGCTTCAAAGCCATGCCGCGGCAGGCGCTGCACGCGAAATCGCTTGGTGTAACCCACCCTGTGACAGGCAAATACATTTTCTTTGATTCCGAACTTCCGCAAGATTTCCAAGATGTCCTTGAAAAATGGCGCAACTACGCGAAACACAAGGAATACGAAGAGGAGACAGAACTCGTTTACGACATTACAAACAGAGAAAAAGCAATGATTGATGGGAAAAAATAAAGACAAAAAATACCCTGCAAAAGTCTCTTTGTCGGAATTCATCGGCAGCAGTCGCGACTACTATTTCATAGCGGTCAACACCAAACTCAGCATGCCCGCACTCTCGAACAGGATTTCCAATCTGCTGAAGAAAAATGTCTCATATATCGGAGACTATTTTTTGGAAGAATCTAAAAAAAATGCGAACTTCAGAATGTGCTACGCCCCGATTGATGAGGAGTTTGACATCAACCTCGTCATTTTGGAAAACAAGACGGAACGCTTTGACCAGACCTATATCGATAAATCGGAGCAGAACAAGGGCTTTTACACGCTTTCCCTTTTCGATGACACCTATTACATCTTCAACAGAAACGGATTCAAACTTTTCCAATGGGATTTGTTAGAGGTTGATTATCTGATGATTATATTCGCAAATAAAGGCAGCATGATGGACGAAACACTGAACAAGCTTATGCAGCTCACCGACTGCAAATGCACAAATGTAACAGAGCGGCTCCGTCCAAACTCAGCTTCCAATCAGCCCGAAAGCCAATTCATACAAAAGCTTTTATACAAAATCGCGATGGATATAAGAGGTTTCCAAGGTGAAAGCACAGACAGGAATTTTGTTTCAAAACCTCAACTCACCGAAAAAAACATAACCTACAGCAAAATGGCTTTCGAGAGCCCTATCAATCCCGATTACCTTGACTTATTAGCGAACGACCAAACTTTCAATTAAATGACAAGGAAATTATTAATCATTATAGCCATAATAATCACTGTTACAGGGATTTGCTTCGCCGCAACGTTATCCTATATTCTTTTCGTTCCTAACGTTAAAGAGAATGTCACTGATATTTTAGTCATAAATAAAAACACTGATTTTAAGCAACTTACAGATTTTATACAATCTAAAGGGATTTTAAAAAACAATAGAACTTTTATCTGGGTTGCGAAAATTATGAAGTACGACAAACAGGTGCGATGCGGCAAATACCAGATAAATAGTGGGGAGAGCAACCGCGAGATAATCAGGCGGCTGCGGCGTGGGCAGCACAAACCGGTGAAGTTCACTTTCAACAACGTGAGAACCAAAGAACAATTCGCCGAAAAACTTGACGGAATCTTTTTCTTTGACAGCAATGATTTCTATAAGCTGTTGAATGATAGTGTTTTTCTGTCAAAATACGGTTTTAATACAGATAACTGTTTGGCGATGTTTATTCCTAACACTTACGAAATTTACTATGATATTACCGCTGAGGAGTTTTTTGAAAAGATGGTGAAACTGTACGGAAATTTCTGGCAGGGGAAACGCAGTGAGGAGGCGGAAGAGATAGGTCTCACTAAAATCGAGGTCTCCATACTCGCCTCAATCGTGGAGGAGGAGAATTACCGCAACGCCGAAAAGGCCATAATAGCAGGACTTTACATGAACCGGCTCCACAAGGGGATAAACCTCTGTGCCGACCCGACAGTGAAATATGCGGTCGGGGACTTCACGCTGAAAAGGGTTCTGAACTCGCACCTCGAAACTGACTCGCCGTACAACACATACAAGTACGCAGGGCTTCCGCCTGGCCCGATTCGCATTCCGGAAATCTCATCTATTGACTCAGTGCTACACTACACTCATCACAATTATCTGTATATGTGTGCGAAAGAGGATTTTTCTGGGTATCATAACTTTGCGGTGACGGCAGCCCAGCATTCTGCCAACGCTGCAAAATACCACAGGGCGCTGAATCGTCTCCAACGTTCGCAGAAAAAATAAAAACGCCCATTCGCCGTTAGTCAATTTTCTAATACACTTCATCAATACCTGAAAATTCGAAAATTTTATGTAAGTTTGCAAACCAAAATTAAGGATTATGAAAAAGAGATTGGCACTCATTGTATTAGCATTGGCATCTTTGACTTTTGTCACTCCTTCCTTCGCTCAAATAAAAAACGTAAAAAAAGATGAAAACAAAAAGCCCGAAATAGTCAGAGACCGTTTCATCTTTGATTTTTTCCACACTTTTTGGATAGGAAAACCGGGCGAGATTAACGCCAACAAGTTTCATCCTGGATTTAATTTTGCTGGAATGTACGACTTCAAACTTCCAAACAATGTGCCGTTCTCATTCGGGTTGGGGCTTGGTGTCTCATATTACACGCTATACAGTAACGCAACACTTGGCGCCGACACTAACGGTGTGATGGTTTTCACCGCTATACCTGAAGATGTCAACTACAAGCGCAGCAAGATGATTTACACCAACATACACATTCCGTTGGAGTTCCGTTACCGCCACGCTTGCGGTTTCAAAGTCAGCCTCGGTGTGCGGCTCGGCTTCACTACGGGCATAACCACGCGCTACAAGGGCTACAACCCGCTGAACCCAAATGAATACTTGAACATTAAAGACTTCAACATAAAAAACAAGCAGAAATTTGATTTTGACGTCTATTTGAGAACAGGCTGGAAATTCATTGGCGTTTACTTCTGCTATGAGGTCACAAGCATCTTCACAAAAGACAAGGGGCCGCAGCTGCATCCGATGTCGCTCGGTCTTACTATCAATTTCTTTTAAAAAATTTCATTTCCCACCCAAGATTTATACCGAAATTCTCGTTTCATAGATGAATAACGCACCCAAGAACAACGAAAATGAGTTGTCGCTGCTGATAGAAGGTTGCAGGCAGAACAAACGCGGGGCGCAGCACAAGTTGTTCAAGTTGTTTTATGGTTCGATGTTCTCGATATGCGTGCGATATGCGGCAGATGACGATGAGGCGCAAGATATGCTGAATGAGGGATTCATGAAAATCTTCGCAAATATTGACAAATATCGTGACACAGGTTCTTTTGAAGGTTGGCTCAAACGTATTATGGTGAACGCCGCAATTGACTATAAGAGGAAATATAAAGCATTGGCGACCAATAATATAGAATATGGGGAAATTGCGGAGACAAACATAATCGGAGCGAGCGAGAACGAGGCCATTGCTAAAATGTCGGCAGACGAGCTTATAAAGATGATACAGGAGCTGCCACCGATGAGCCAGACCGTTTTCAACCTGTTTGTCTTTGACGGTTATTCGCATACGGAAATCGCTGAGACACTGAACATTAAAGAGGGTACGTCATTCTGGCATTTGAATAATGCAAGAAACATTTTGAAAGAGAAAATTATAAAACAGATAGGGTATGGCAGATAATTTTGACGAGCTCATAAAGGGGAAATTTGAAGAGAAGCGGTTTGAATATAGCGGAAAGGCGTGGCGGTCGTTCAGCAAAAAGAACGGCTGGCCGGTAATAAGCGTGCCGGTAAAAATAGCGATTAGTGTCATTTCAGCTATTGCTATTGGAAGCATAGCATTTTACATCGTGACGGAAAAATCTGGGGATGCCGCTTCCTACGAAGCCACACCGCAAACCACTTCGACACAACAGGACACAATAGTTGAGAATGTCGCCGACACTTTTGATACAGCGCAAGAAGCAATTGCTACACCACAACCTTCTGAAAAGCCAGCTGAAAAGAATAAAGTCGCTGTAAATCAAGGGAATAATATTTCGAACGAAAAAGACAATGTTGAAATTGGCGGTAAAGTTGATACAGCGGGCAAGCGTGTAAAACCGGCACCCCGCCCCGAAGAGCCATCGAATTGGAAGGTAAACGTTATAAGTGTAGATACTATAAAGTAGATTTTTTTACAAGAAAAATCTGAAAAATAGTTTCTTTTATTTTTAAAATTTAAATAATTTTTATATCTTTGCGGCATAATTTAAAAACTGAAAATTATGCTCATAAGAACTCACAGTTGCGCGTTGATGGGTGTTGCGGCGATACCCATAACGATAGAAGTCAATGTTGACATGGGAATAAACTTCCATTTGGTGGGGCTTCCCGACAGTGCCGTGAAAGAGAGCCAGCAGCGGATTGAGTCTGCGCTGAAGAGCAACGGCTACAAAATGCCGGGTAAAAAGGTGGTGATAAACATGGCGCCTGCTGACATCAGGAAAGAGGGCAGCGCCTATGATTTGCCAATAGCGATAGGGATTTTGATAGCTTCAGAACAGATTCAGACTCACGAAAATACCGATGACTACTACATTACAGGCGAACTGTCGTTAGATGGCACGCTACAACCTGTGCGGGGCGCGCTACCCATTGCGCTTGAAGCGAAAAAGCGTGGCAAAAGAGGAGTGATACTTCCTGTGCAAAATGCGCGTGAAGCTGCCATAGTTGACGGCATTGAGATTTTAGGCGTGGAAAACCTGCGACAGGTTATACGTTTTTTTGACGAACATGAGCCGATAGAGCCCACCGTCATCAACACGCAGGAGGAGTTCAAGAAAAAACTTAACGAGTATGAGTTTGATTTTTCGGATGTTAAAGGTCAGGAGAATATCAAACGCGCGTTGGAAATTGCTGCGGCGGGAGGCCATAATGCGATTCTCATCGGTCCCCCAGGAAGCGGAAAGACGATGTTGGCGAAGCGGCTCCCCTCAATTCTACCGCCTCTGACTTTGGAGGAGGCGTTGGAGACGACAAAGATACACTCCGTGGCGGGCAAGATGAGCCGTTACTCAACAATAATATCGGTGCGTCCGTTCCGCTCCCCGCATCACACCATCAGCGATGTGGCGTTGGTCGGCGGCGGCGCTAATCCGCAGCCGGGTGAGATCTCGCTTGCCCACAACGGTGTGCTCTTTCTCGATGAGTTGCCGGAATTTAAGCGGACTGTCTTGGAAGTCATGCGGCAACCGCTTGAGGAACGTGCTGTGACGATTTCGCGGGCGCGCTACACAGTTGACTTCCCCGCCTCGTTCATGTTCATCGCGGCAATGAACCCTTGTCCTTGCGGAAACTACAACCACCCGACTTTGGAATGCACTTGTGGACAGGTGAATGTGCAGCGTTATCTGAGCAAAATTTCGGGTCCGCTCATGGACAGGATAGATCTGCATGTGGAGGTCGTGCCGGTAAGTCATGAGGAGTTGGCTTCCACGAAGCCGGTTGAGAAGAGTGCGAGCATACGGCAGCGTGTGGTGGCGGCGCGGGAGATTCAGCGGGTCCGCTTCGCCGAATCGCCAAAGACATTCTGCAACGCGCAGATGAGCAGCAAAATGGTGCGGCAGTATTGCTCCATTGACGAAACAGGACAGCAGATGCTCAAGGCTGCAATGGACAAGCTCGGCCTGTCCGCCCGCGCTTTTGACCGTATCCTCAAAGTCGCGCGCACTATCGCCGATCTCGACAATAGCGCGGAAATAGAGTTAGGCCATCTCTCTGAAGCAATAAACTTCAGAAGTTTAGACAGGGATAATTGGGGACGGTGATGTTTTTCCCGTTAACTAATCCTTCCCCAGAACGGGTGTTCTTTCATGATTTCGTGTAGGTGTGCGGCTAACTGGCGGTTTTTCGGAAGTGTGAGGTCGGGGTCTTCGGTCAGCACGTCGCGCGCCAAGTTACGCGTGTAGGCTACGAGTTTCTCGTCCTGTATTATGTCTGCGATTTTGAAGTCTAACATTCCGCTTTGCTGCGTGCCTTGTATGTCACCTGGCCCGCGAAGTTTAAGGTCGAAATTGGCGATCTCAAATCCGTCGTTGGTGGCGCACATGGCGTTGAGCCGCTGCCTGCTGTCGCTGCTGAGGTTATCTTTCGTCATGAGCAGACAGTACGACTGCTCGCCCCCGCGCCCCACACGTCCCCGCAATTGGTGCAGCTGCGACAGCCCAAACCGCTCCGCATTTTCCACAATCATCACAGTTGCGTTAGGTACGTTAATGCCGACTTCTATTACCGTGGTTGATAGTAGGATAGAGGTTTCGCCTTTGAGAAAACGCTGCATTTCGTAGTCTTTTTCCTCCGCTTTCATCTTGCCGTGTACAATCCCGATTGCATACTCTGGCAGCGGAAATTCTCGCGACATCGCTTCGTAGCCAGCCATCAGGTCAAGTAAATCCATCTTTTCAGATTCTTTTATCAGCGGATAGACTACAAAAATCTGTCGTCCCAACTTTATCTGTTCCCGCATGAATCCGAACAGGCGCAGACGGTTGCGCTCGTATATGTGTCTGGTTATTATTGGTTTACGTCCTTTGGGTAACTCATTTATTACTGAAACATCTAAGTCGCCATAAACTGTCATTGCTAACGTGCGCGGTATCGGGGTGGCTGTCATCACAAGAACGTGCGGCGGCATTTTGTTCTTTTTCCATAGTTTGGCGCGCTGCTCCACCCCAAACCTGTGTTGCTCGTCAATCACTGCCAATCCAAGATTCTTGAATTTTACGTCTTCTTCGATGAGCGCGTGCGTGCCGATTAGAATGTCAATCGCACCGTTTCCCAAACCCTCGTGTATCTCCCGCCGTTTCGCGCTTTTTATTGATCCAGACAAAAATTCGACTCGCACAGGCATATCTTCCAGCAGTTTGGAAATGCTTTCGTAGTGTTGTGCCGCCAAAATTTCGGTCGGCGCCATTATACATGTCTGATAATCATTGTCTTTAGCAATCAGCATGACGAGCAGCGCCGTTATGGTTTTGCCGCTTCCCACATCGCCTTGAAGCAGTCGGTTCATCTGTCTGCCGCTGCCGAGGTCTGCGCGTATCTCTTTTATGACTCGTTTCTGTGCGTTGGTTAGTTCAAAAGGCAAATGCTTGTTGTAGAATGTGTTAAAGTAATCTCCTACTTTTGAGAAGATGTGTCCTGCAGTGTTTTGTTTTGTGAGCAACTGCCCTTTTAACAGTTTTAATTGAGTGAAGAAAAGTTCATCGAATTTAAGTCGCAGCCGGGCTTTATCCAACATCTCCTTACTTTCAGGATAATGTATGTTCGCCAATGCCTCCTTTAGACTTATAAGATGATGATTATCAATGATTTCAGCTGATAAATGCTCTTGAATTACTGTTGTGATTTGCGGAATCATCTGGAGCATTATTTTTGAAATCATTTTAGAGTCGATTCCGCCTTTTTTCGCTTTGTCGGTCGTGTTGTAGAGTGGCTGGAATTTCAACGGCAGAGGCGAGTTGCTCTGCACTTCCGGTGACAGCAGTTCTGGGTGGGTGAGGCTGATTTTGCGGTTGAAGACGGAGGTGCGCCCGAACACTATGAAGTCGCGCCGCTCTGCAAGCGTATCCTCAATCCATTTAATGCTGTTGAACCACACAAGTTCTATTGTTCCCGTACCGTCTGAAAACTGCGCCACCAAACGCTTTGCCCGCTGTTGGCCAATAAGTTCATAATGTGTTACTCTTCCTTTGAACTGCACATATTGCCCTTCTTCCGGAGCGACTTCATTAATGCGGTGTACCTTCGATTTGTCGATGTGTCGGTAAGGGTAATAATGTAATAAGTCATTGTAGGTAAATATGTTAAGTTCCTTTTTTAGTGTTTCAGCCCGCTTTGGGCCGACACCTTTCAGATATTCAATTGGAGTTTGCAGAAGATCAACTTGCATATTTTATCATTTTTTAAGACCTTCGCAAATGGCTTTGTGAACATGGAGCCGGATGCCGCTTTTCGCTAATTTGTTCGGTTCACTGTCGGGATAAACGCGGTTTGAAAGGAAAATGTAAATGAGCTGCGTTTCGGGGTCGCACCAGAAAACTGTTCCCGTGAAACCTTGGTGTCCGTATGTGTATTTGCTTGATTGATTGGGAATTACACTGCTTTGTTGCGCAAAACTCGGTGTGTCGAAACCCAATCCGCGCCGGCTGCATCCGTTTATCACATGTGTTCTTGTAAATTCCTCAACAGTGGCTTTTTGCAAAAATCTTTTCCCATTATAAACACCTCCGTTCATTATCATTTGTAGAATTGCAGAAATGTCTGATACTGTGGAGAATAGTCCGGCATTTCCCCCTACGCCGCCGAAAAGCGCCGAGGTCTGGTCGTGCACGTAGCCATGTACAACCTGTTTCCTGAAACTTTTATCATCTTCTGTTGGCGCGATTTGACTATTGTCAAACTTGCCCGCAGGGTGAAATGAGGTGTGCCGCAACCCCATTGGTTTGTAGAAATTTTCTTCCAAATATTTTTCTAAAGAGCTGTTAGTTAATGTTTCTACGAGATCTTTCAAAATTACAAAACTCAGATCACTGTAAAGATAGCTCTTCTTGTTTAGCTGGCACCCCGCGATTTTTTTCCGAAGTGTATCTGGAATGTTTTTGTCGGTGTATAACTCTTCCGCAACCTTAATTGTAAAATTTTCATCAGGTTTTTCACGGAAATATTGCTCGCGCATCTCCTTGTCTTTTATCATCTCCTTGTAAAACGGAATGAAAGCAGGCAATCCTGATGTGTGAGTCAGAAGTTCTTCTATTGTAATATTTTGTTTGTCAGTATTTTGCAGGTAATTTAAATATTTTCCAATATTGTCTGAAAGTTTGAATTTCTTTTCCTCGTAGAGTTTCATCACAGCTAATGTTGTCGCCAACGGCTTTGTCATTGAGGCGATGTCGTACAAGGTGCTGTCTGAAACCTCATGGGAATGGTGCTCGTACGTGATTTTTCCGAAGTTTTTGTGATATACAGTTCTGCCGTTTTGTATTGCGAGAATCTGGCATCCTGGGAAAATTTTTTCTTTGATCCCGTTATGTATTAGAGAGTCTATTTTTTTTGTAAGATATTGTGGCAGAGAAGAATATCCAGATGGCTGGATTTCTGATTTTGGGCTCATTCTCAACCCTGTCAGCGATTTGAAGCCGCAGCTGCTTACTGGCAGCCGACCATGAAAATCACCTTCGCCGAAAATTGCTGCAACGGCGGAGGCGACAGTTGTGCATGTGGGGTGATAACCAATGATTATTGCCTTGTAATTGCTTGTGCCACTGAATTGTCCGAGTGCATACGGATTTCCGCACAGTGCCAGAATTACAGGTTTTGTTTTGCAAACTTCATCTAAAAAAGTCACAGAAGACTGATAAATGCCGTATTTGTATTTCGGGGATTGGTTTGTGTTTAGAATTACTGCTATAACATTTTTATAATCAGACAGTTGATTTATTGTTGAAGTTTGTTGTTCCTTCTTTATTTCCCTGTCAAGGTGAAAATACCCTAATTTCTTTTCCTCGCACAAATTCCTAAAATATATTGAGTCTTCCAGTCCGCCGATGATCAGCAATGCTGTTTTTGAGCTGTCGTCTTGCGTTAAAGGCAGAATGTTATTTTCATTTTTTATAAGTGTAAGTGACTTTCTTTCAAGTGAATCTATCAGATTTTCGACTTTTTGTGTTGTGAGCCTTTCATAGATGTTTGTGGTATCTAGCGGGGTGAATTTTTGCAAACCCAGAGATTCTTTCAGTTTAAGTACTTTAAGACACTTTTCGTCAATAAGTTCTTCGGGGATAATACCTGTCTCAACAGCCTCTTTTATTGCAGGGATTATTATACTTAACTTATTGGGTAGCAATAAAATATCGACTCCAGAAAGCAGTGCTTTTATTTCAGCCTCGCCGCCGCCCGGATAGCTTTTGCGTAGTCCGTTCATATCAAGGGCGTCAGTGATGACAATCCCGTCAAAGCCGTACTCTTTTTTCAGCAAATCTGTTATAATGTTGTAAGAAAGCGAAGAAATCGAGTTTTGCTCATCGTCTAAAGACGGCACGTTGAGGTGTGCGAGCATTACCATGTCGGCGCCGGCGTTTATGAGTTCCCTGAACGGATATAGTTCTAAAGAATCGAGTTCTTCAAAACTCTTGTTGATGACGGGAAGGTCTTGGTGCGAGTCGGTTCCGGTGTCGCCGTGTCCGGGAAAATGTTTCAGGCATGTCAGGATTCCGGCTTTCTGCATGCCGAGCATGTAGAGTTTGCCCTTCGCCGCAACGAGCTCGCGGTTTTCACCGAACGAGCGGCTGTTGATGACAGGATTTTGGGCGTTGTTATTGATATCCACACATGGGGCGAAATTGATGTGCACGCCCAATTCTTGGCACTGCCGTCCCACCTCTATTCCCATCTCGTAGATAAGTCGGTTATCTTCTTCTGACAGCGCTCCGAGAGCCATTTGTCGTGGAAACGCGCGCACGCTGTCGAGCCGCATTGCCACACCCCATTCGCCGTCAATTGAGACAACCAGCGGGATTTTGCTCACCGCCTGAATGCGGTTTGTTAGGGATATTTCACGTTTCGGGCTGCCTTTGAAGAAACACACACCGCCCGGCTGGTATTGCGCAATTTCCTCCACCATTGCCGCCTCATACGCTGAGTCGTAATTCGAATGGAGCCTTATGATTGTGAGTTGCGCGATTTTCTCTTCGAGCGACATGGAATGAAGTTTCTCCTCAGCCCAGTTCATTGTTTGCGCGACCGTTGCCACGGAGCCGGAGGGTGTTATGGCCTCCGTTTTTATCTTGGTGTTATTTATCTTGTAATCAATGAAATACGAAAACCCTATAAGAGTTGTTGTGAGTAAAACCGAGAAAATCAAAATTTTTTTCACGACAGGGTACAGTTTTCTAAATCACGCAAAGATAGCCAAAATAACACCGTTTTTCAATTTTTTCTTAAAGATATTTTTAACGTTATTTTGTTGAAAAAGAATTACAAAGCCAAGTGTAAATCGGATTGCCATTTTACTGTCTTACATTTCAATAATTTTTTATCTTTGCACTTTAAATTTTGGATTATGAAAGAGATTATCATTGTAATGGCCATTGTGATCTTTTATATCTTTTCGATGTACAAGAAGTTCCAGAAGCAGCAGAGGCAGCAGGCGGCGAAGCGTAAGATGCAGCAGCAAGCTCCGCAGGCACCGACTTTTGGGGATTTGCTTGATGAGGTATTTGCCCCGAAGCAGGAGGTGGAGCATCGACCTGAGCCGGAGCCAGAGGTGGAGCGCGAACCGGTTTACTCCTCCCGCCCCGAGCCCGTCCGCCCGCAGCAGCCACAGCGCCCAAGATATAATCCCGAGCCCGCCGCCCCGCGCCACTTTTCTTACGATGAGAACATAAGCGCTGAAGGCTTTTCGTATGATACAGATACTTCTTCCAAAAGAGGCATAGAAACATTGATGAATGCAGCTGATGAAAATCAAGAAGAAAATACTCCGATTTTGAGCTTTGAACCGGAGGAACTCTATAAGGGATTCATCTATTCTGAGGTGTTTAAAAATCCTTATAATCAATAAATTACGTGCTGATATACCAGCCGAAAATTTTTGTCAAATCCTGTTGTTTTTTTTAGTATCTTTACGCTTCTAAAATGGAGTAAAATATAATGTTTAATATAAATTGTTAGAATATGTTCAAAAAGTTACTCTTATCGCTGGTGATTTTTGTTCTTTGCATTGCTGTCGCGTTCCCGCAATCAGGAACTATTAAAGGTAAAGTTACCGACCACACAGGAGAACCGCTGAGTTTCACTTACGTCTATCTGAAAAAAGAGGATAAGCCAGTCAACTATGCGCTTACTTCCGCAGAAGGTGAGTACCAGATCTTTGGTATCGCTACAGGTACGTATGATGTCGAAGTGGACGCAACTTTGACAGTGTGCAAAAAGAAAGTGTTAATGCAGGGGGTGCAGGTTAGCGGCGACAAAACCGTTTTCCTTGACATTAAAGTCCCGTGTGCTAACGATTTGGAGGAGTTTGTGTTCATGTATGAACGTCCTATCTTCGACCAAGATAATACAAAATCAGAGCAGACGATTTCAGGTGACGATGTCCGCAAGACTCCGGGACGTTCGCTTTCGGCAGCGTTGGCTAACATGGCGGGTGTCGCTTCCATTGACGGCTCTATCGCCAGTGTTCGTGGTAACCGTTCTGACGGTCAGCAGACTATCGTTGACGGTGTTAAGATCAGAAGCGGCGGTGTGGCTATGTCTTCAATCGAGGAGATGACACTTATCCAAGGTGGTATCCCTGCTGAATACGGAGACGGAACCTCATTCACCGTCATCACCACGAAGGGTGCGTCAAAAGATTTTAACGGCTCAGTAGAGTTGATGGGTTCTCTTGACGGATATAACAACTTCCTCGCGGCAGCAAACGTTACAGGTCCTATCTTGAAAGGCAAGACCAAAAAAGACCCGACACGTATCGGCTTCCTCGTCAGCGCTGAGGCTTCATACGACAAAGATGCCGCTCCGGCACGTGGCGGCACATGGCGCGCAACAGATGAGACAATTGACAACCTCGTTAAGAATCCTGTCCGTTATGTCGAAGGCAGCAGCTATTTCCCGGCAATATCACAGAACGCTGACTATATCACAAAAGATAATTTGAAAAAACAGCGCGTGAGAGACAACGCCTCTTCTTGGGGGTACCTACTCCAAGGCAAATTGGACTTCGTCCCGAAGAAAGACAACACACTCAATATCTCAATCGGTGGTTCTTACGACTATAGTAAGGGTCATAACTGGGGTGGTATTTACTATGCGCTCTTTAACGCACAGAACAACTCTATGTCAAAAGCTTCTACAGCTCGTGTCCATGCCCGTGTCACACACAGAGCTTATACCGATACGGCATCAAACGCGATTCTGAAGAACATCATGTATAACATTAATATTAATTATTCTTATTATAATGCATGGACTCGCGACCGTCATCATGGTGATAACTATTTTAACTATGGCCATATAGGAAGATTCACCACAAAGCAAGCAGAATCTTATGAAAGACAGAATATTACGATTCTTGACAAAGATAGCAACGCGATGGTTTATGAGGATATGTGGGTGATGACAGACATAGGTTATGACTCACTTGTGCTTTTTGACGGGTCAAACAGCTCAAATCCTGAACTTGCTTATTACACACAGAATTTTGTTGACAATTATAGTCCAGATGATGTTTACAGCAGTTTGGGTTATAATTATAACAAGACCGCTTATCAGATGTACAGCGCGTTGCTGAACGGCGACCTTCCGTCATCTTCATACGGCTTGTTCCAACTTCCTGGTGTCCCTTATAACGGAGCTTCAAAATCAGAGTACTCACAGTTGGGGGCAAAGTTGAGTCTTTCAATGAACCTCGGCGACCATGAGCTCAAACTCGGTTATGAATTTGAAAAATACACTTCACGTGGATTCAGCATCTCGCCGGTGTCACTCTGGACAATGATGCGTCAGAGCGCAAACGCCCATATCAAGGAACTTGATGTTGAGAACCCGATTTTCGTGGGAAGCGATACCATCAGATATGAACGCCTTGTGAACTATGAAGCTCAGACCACTTTCGACAAGAACCTGAGAGCTGCATTGAACAAGGGCGCTGATGAGTGGATTGACGTTGACAGCTATGATCCTGAGACATTCGACTTGGGAATGTTCTCAGCTGAAGAGCTCTTGGTCGGTACAGGCGGCGGCTCGCTCATCTCTTATTATGGTTATGACTATACAGGAAAAAACAAATATAGAGGCAAAACCGATATTAAAGACTTCTTCACAGCAACAGATGAAAACGGAAACAAACTCTACAACATTGGAGCTTATCAGCCGGTTTACATGTCATTCTGGGTTCAGGATAAGTTCTCTATCAACAACCTGCTTTTCAATGTCGGTGTCCGTGTTGACCGTTTCGACGCTAACCAGTCGGTGTTGAGTGACCCGTACTTGTTCCGCGGAGCACAGACCGCAGGCGAGGTCAGGGACGCTTATAAGGCTGAAAACGTCATAATGCCGAGTAATGTTCAAGATGAGTGGATTGTTTATGTCACCCAGAAAGACCAAACCCTTGACGCTGCCAACAACGGCATTATCGGTTATCGTAACGGCAATACATGGTATGACAAATACGGTCAGGAAATCTCCGACCCTGAGACAATGCTTGGTGCAAACGGCGGTCCTATCTTGAAGACCCCGCTCGAAAGAGGCGCTCTCTCAAAAGTCCATTATGAGGCATTCGAGGACTATAAACCGCAATGGTCGGTCATGCCACGTCTCTCTTTCTCATTCCCAGTCTCCACAAACTCTTTGTTCTCAGCACATTACAGCATTATCACCAACCGTCCTACAAACCTTCAGCTCAGCCCGATCTCTTATCTCTTCATTGAGAAATTCGGAACAAGCAGCATTGTAAGCAACCCGAACCTCAAACCGCAGAAGAGTATTGAGTATGAGGTCTGCTTCCGTCAGAAGATTGGCGAGAAATCAGCATTGAGTTTGTTGGCATACTATTCAGAAAAACGTGACCAGATTCAATCGTACCGTTATTCAGGCGCATATCCGAACACATACTACTCATACGCTAACCTCGACTTCGGTACTGTTCAGGGCTTCACATTGAGCTATGAGCTGAGAAGAACACACAACGTCTCCCTCCGCGCAAGCTACACATTGCAGTTCGCTAAAGGTACAGGTTCTTCATCAACTTCAGGTCTGGCAATTATCCAATCAGGTCAGCCGAACTTGAGAACCCTCACCAACCTCTCATTCGACCAGCGTCACGCTTTGAGTTTGTGGATTGACTATCACTTTGACGGCGGCCTTGACTATAACGGACCTGTCACTCATCGTGTCAAAGTCAGAAATGGCGTAGAGGAGTCAGCTGACATCAAATGGTTCCAGAATGCAGGTATCAGCTTGAACATCTCAGCCCGTTCAGGAACGCCATACAGCCGTTCAAGCAAGGCCTTCTCAGATTATGTCACTGGTACGAAATCACAGTTGTCAGGTACAATCAACGGTTCAAATATGCCGTGGATTTTCCAGTGCGACCTTCGTATCGACAAATCATTCACATTCAATTTGAATGGCAAAAACGCGAAAGACAAAGAGGGTAATCCTAAAGGCAAAAAGCCGGGTTATCTCACAGTATATCTTGACATTCTTAATCTGTTCAACATCAAAAACGTTATCTACGTTTACGAATATACAGGAAACGCGGACGACGACGGTTATCTGAGCGCGGCTGAATATCAGCAGCAGATACTCTCACAAATTAGCACGGATTCATTCTATGATCTCTATTCTATCAGAATGCAGGATCCGTACAACTACTCACAGCCAATCAGAGCACGTCTCGGTGTCCAATTCTCATTCTAACAAACTGTTATAATTCGTAATTAAGAAGAAAAATAAAAATATATGACAATGAAGAATATAATTAGATTTTTGATTTTAGCGGTATTGGTTACAGCCCTGTCAAACTCTATTTATGCTGAAAAGTATAAAGGAGATGTGCATGTAACGGCAATGAATGCCAAGGCGGCGACCTGCTTACCAGCCACAAACTCTAACGAGTTGACAATCAATAATGTCCGTGCGTATGTTGAAACCAACGGAACCATGTGGTTTAAGGAAGTCGCTGAATATGAGGTCCCGAAAGGCTCGGGCAAAACATCAATGTTCGCGGCGGCACTCTGGATCGGCGGTCTTGACGTCAACAACCAGTTGCGCCTCGCGGCGGTGCGCTTCCGTCAGGTGGGTGATGACTTTTGGACAGGCCCGCTTACGCTTATCGGCGCATCTGTCGAACAGTCAACATGTAGCGAATGGGACAAGCACTTCAAAATCACCCGCGCAGAGGTTGAGGCTTTCCGCAGCGCTTGGGACAATGAATCACAGACTTTTGAGAGTGGCTATGTAATCCCGAACAGCATTAAGAACTGGCCGGCTCACGGTGATGTCTCTAAAGGACAGTCTTATTATCTCGCTCCGTTCTATGACAATAACAAGGACGGTAACTACAATCCTGAAGACGGTGACTATCCTTACTATGATTTGGATAACGCACTCTGTCCGTGGACTGAGCAGAACATCGCCCTCGCACAAGCCGACGCTCTTCCGAAAACTCCGGAGGAACTCGCCGGCAACACAAAGGGTATGATTTATGCAGACCACGTTCTGAAAGGCGATGAGACATTGTTTTGGATTTTCAACGATAAGGGCGGTACACACACCGAATCACAAGGTGAGCCTATCGGTCTTGAAATCCGTGGACAGGCTTTCGCTTTCGCCACTAATGATGAAATCAACAACATGACTTTCTACTCATACGAAATCATCAACCGTTCAACATTCCAGCTCAAACAGACATTCTTCTCACAGTGGGTTGACCCAGACCTTGGCTATAACTATGATGACTATGTAGGGTGTGATGTGGGACGCGGTCTCGGTTACTGCTACAACGGGTATGACGTTGATGGTCAGGGCTTGGCGCACCACTATGGAACACACCCGCCTGCGGTCGGTGTTGACTTTTTCCAAGGCCCTTACATGGATGCCGATGGTATTGATAACCCGAAATTCTACGCTGACTCTGTTAACCTCGTTGAAGGCTATTGCGACAAATTTCTGAACAACCCCGCTGAAAGCGAGTTGGAGTTCGATGACAAGAAGTTCCCGATGGCTATCAACGGCGTGAACTTTGGCGATGGTATTGTCGATAACGAACGTTTCGGTATGCGCCGCTTCGTTTATCATAACAACGACAATTCCGTTACCGGTGACCCGAGAGTCGCTTACGAATATTACTACATGCTGCGTGGTTTCTGGACAGACGGTACCAGAATGCACTACGGCAAGAATGCTCACCCCAACCAGGGGGCTACAGGGCCTGAATGCGACTTCATGTTCCCAGGTCTGACTGACGTTTGTAACTGGGGTACTCAGGGCAATGACCCCGATCCGCTCTCATACGGTACAGAAGGCTGGACTGATGCTTCAGCAGGTAACGCTCCGCACGACCGCCGTTTCATGCAGTCGGCTGGACCTTTCACATTGAACGCTGGTACTGTTAACTACATCACGGTCGGTATTCCGTGGGCACGCGCTTCTTCAGGCGGCGCTTGGGAATCAGTGAAACTTTTGAAAGTCGCTGACGACAAGTGCCAGGCTCTCTTCGAGAACTGCTTCAAAGTCCTTGACGGTCCTGACGCTCCAGATGTTACAATCTGCGAACTTGAAAACAAACTTATCCTTTATATCTCTAATGACGATCCTATCAGCAATAACTATCATGAACAATATATTGAGCTTGATAACCAGATTCCTCAATCAATGACATACGAGACTGTTAC
>CACYHL010000011.1 GCA_902774205.1 uncultured Bacteroidota bacterium
GTATAGATACTGACACTATGGGTTGGGGAGAGTATATTCCGCATATCATAGTTTCGCTCTTTGTAGTAGCCTACGGGATTTTTTTACTTTATAAGATGAGAGTGAAAGAAGTTTGTGTGGAGAGTGTTGGTGAAAAGACAGAAATGGAATAAACAAAGGTTTGTGGCGGTAAATAATAATTCTTTTAAAAATTGCAATCAATAGCGGATAAAGCAGATTGTTTGATAATTTATTGTATCTTTGTACCGTTGTTCGTTTGAAGCCCATGAGGGTGGAAGGCGGGCGGCAGACATATATAAAAGGCGTTGAGTCAACGTTTTATCTGCGGCTTGTTCGAATCTCGCAAATTCACAATCCTGCTGCACGGTAAGGCAATGGTCAATGTCCCATTGGAATGTATATTCGGTTGAAACGCAGTGCTTTGTGTTTCAATATAACGGACAGATAACCAATAAAATCCGTTGAAATATACACAGCGTGGGCTTCGGCATTGCTTATCCTCAGCAGGAAGGCAATGCGAGAGCCTGAACAAGCGGGATGAGCGATGAGTTTAGATTCCCGTGCTTTTTTATGTGTTTTTCAAAAGTTATTTTAAAAATTTCGTCACAGGGAATCTGGCGGAAATGTAAAAACACAAAATTATGTTCAAACCAATCAAATTTTTAGGAATTGCCGCTCTCATTATTGCGACCGTAGTAATGTTTTCTTCCTGTAACAAGTATGAGAAAAAAATTGTAGGAAAATGGAAAATTGTCAAAGAAAAAGTTGATGGGGAAGAAGTAGGCGAAGATGAAGGCGAAACAATAACTTTCAGGGGCAATGGAACTTGCACAATAGTGGTTACTGGAATTGAATTGGACGGAGATTATTATCTTAATGGCGAAACATTAACTATAAATGCAATTCTGGAGGATGATGATAAATACACTTTTACGTTAGATGTGGATATTAAAAAATCTGCAATGTATTTGTCTGGAAAGTACAAGAATACTTATATAGCCAGTTTCTCCAACGGCTCTCCCATTACTGAAACGGATATTATTAAAGTCTCGTACGAACTTACGAAAATGAAATAATATTTGCAGCAAAATTTTTATTCCCGCAGATTATGCGAAATGGCGTGTATATTCATGCATGAAATAGCGTGATTTGCGGGAAATCTATTAAAATATGGATTATATGGCCCCCATGTTTTACGTGAGTTCTATATAAGCAGCTGAAATTTTGAATAATTAATAAAACAAATAAAGTGAAATTATGAAAAAAAACAATTAGGTTTTAGGAATTGTTGCTCTCATTATTGCGACTGTAGTAATGTTCTCTTCCTGTGACAAGTATGAGAAAAAAATTGTAGGAAAATGGAAAGTAACCAAAGCAAGGCAAGATGGGGAAGCTAATTCGTGTCTAGAAGACGGCGGAACTATAACCTTTAGAGAGAATGGGATATGTATCTGGGAGAATGGTGATGATTGTGGAAATCATGAGTATGAAATGGAATACTCCATTAATAATGATGAACTGATTATGGAGTATAGTGAGAATGAGGAGGATTACACATTGAAAGAGACTTTTGTTTTAAGTATAGAGATAAAAAAATCTGACATGTATGCTTCTGGTAAAATGAAATATCAATACGTGGCTTATGAATATCCTGAAGAAAGCCACAACGGGGAATTCAAATATACGTGGGAAATTGAGAAGAAGAAATAGTACTTGTGACCAAGCCATCTGGCGCACGCGACAATAAAAAATAGCGACACCACATTGTGAAGTCGCTATTTTTTTGTTTTAACCTTAATGGCACCAACGCCATCAAGACCTTATATCGAAGATTATGCCTCTTCAGTTGGGGCTTCTTCAACGTTGCGGGTCGAAAGAACCGACACAACGATTTTGGCAGGATTTTCAACAAACTGAATGTTCTCAGCCGGAATCTCACCAACTTTCAAAGAGTTGTCAATGTCAAGACCTGAAATGTCAACTGTGATATTTTCAGGAATATGTTCCAACAGACCTTTGACTTTCAATTTTCTGGTCTTCTTAACGAGTTTGCCGCCGCGGAGCACCCCGGGAGACGTGCCTTTAAGCAACATCGGAATAGAAATTGTAATCGGCTTGCCCTCTACAACTTCCAAGAAGTCAACGTGCAGCAGTTTGTCTGTAATCGGGTGGAACTGTGTGGCCTGCACGATGGCGTTCATCTTTTTGCCTTCGATGTCAAGTTCAACATACTTTACTTCAGGGGTATAGAGAAGATTACGGAAGCTGTTTTCCGGAACCACGAACTGATACTGCTGTTCGCCGCCGTAAACAACACACGGAATCAAGCCGTTTGCTCTGTTTTCTTTTGCATCTCTTTTCCCTACGTTCTTTCTTAAAGAACCGCTAATAGATACTGATTTCATTGTTTTTTGTTTTTTATGAATATGATTTTTAAAAAAGTTTGCAAAGATACAAAAAAAAGAAAATAAATTCCGTTCACCAAACAAAAAGGGGGGGCAATGTTGCCGCCCCTTTTCTCTTTTTAGCCTTGTGTCGCTTTTTATTCCGGGTGGATTGCTTCGTTCGGGCATGCAGCAGCGCATGAACCGCATTCTACGCAAACATCAGGATTGATGGAATAAACATCGCCTTCGGAAATTGCTTCTACCGGACATTCGCCGATGCAAGAACCGCACGCAACACATGATTCGGGATCAATTTTGTAAGCCATATTGTTTTTGTTTTAAGGTGATTAATTATTTGGCAAAAGTGTTGTTTTTTTTTATAATAGAAAAATAAAAAAGTGAAAAGTTATCAACAATCCACATTTATAATGACATTCACGGCTTTGAAGTCGGGCATAGTGTGCAAAATTCCTATAATCCTTACGAGTTCTTTCTTGCGAAGCGGCAGGTCGTTGCTCTTCGGGAACTTTATCCAAAAATCCTTCAGAAAATAGTTCTGAATACGCAACTTTATCCAAAAATCCTTCAGAAAATAGTTCTGAATACGCGCCACTATTGGAAATTCCGGGCCGAGCACCTGCTTCGGGAAGGCCTTGTTCAGAAGCGGCTCAAGTGCTGCCGCCGCCGCGTTCACAACATCTTCGTTCTTGTGCCGCACCGTAACCTTCACAAGCCGGCAGAGTGGCGGGTAGTTGAAGCGTTCGCGCTCACTCATCTGGTTCCAGTACATGGCTCCGTAGTCATTGGCGACAACATATTGCAACGCCGGGTGCTTCGGCTGGTAGGTCTGCACGATGACTTTGCCCGGCACGTTTCTGCGCCCCGCACGACCGCTCACCTGAGCCATTATCTGAAAAGCCCGCTCAAACGATCTGAAATCAGGGTACGACAGCAACGAGTCGGCGTTGAGAATGCCCACAACGCTGACATTGTCAAAATCAAGCCCCTTCGTCACCATCTGCGTCCCGACCAAAATATCTGTCTTATGTTTCTCAAAGTTCGTGATTATTTTCTGGTACGCCGTCTTTGAGCGTGTCGTGTCCAAATCCATGCGCGCAATAGAGGCGGTTGGGAACAGTTCGCCAAGACATTCCTCTATTTTTTCCGTGCCGAAACCTTTCATCTCAATATTGTCGCTTCCGCAAACAGGACAAGTTTTAGGGACATCTATCGCATAGCCGCAGTAATGGCATTTCAGAAGATGTGTCTGCTTGTGGTAAGTTAGAGTGACATCGCAGTGGGCACAGGTCGGCGTGGATTGGCAGGAGTTGCAGAAGAGCCGGAGCGAGTAGCCGCGGCGGTTCTGGAAAAGAATGACCTGTTCTTTTCGGGCGAGCGCGTCTTCGATGTGCTGTATCAGAAACTGCGACAAATGTCCGTTAATCTGCTTCTGCCGTGTGGCTTCGACCATATCGACAACCCAAATTTCAGGCAGTTTGCTGTCGGCGAAGCGCTGGTTCAGCTCCACCAAGCCGTAGCGGTGCTGCTGCACATTGTGGTAGCTCTCTATTGACGGTGTGGCGGTGCCAAGCAGCGTTCGTGCCCCGAACAAGCCCGAAAGGACAATGGCAGCGTCCCGCGCATGGTAGCGAGGCGCTGGTGAGGTCTGCTTGTACGATGTGTCGTGCTCCTCGTCAACGATTACAAGTCCAAGATCGGAGTATGGCAGAAACAGCGCCGAGCGCGCACCGAGTATCAGCTGGTACTTGCTCCCCGCCCCCGTCTTGAAATTCAGGACACGGTTCCAAATCTCCACACGCTCATACTCGTTAAACCGTGAATGGTAAACCCCGACCTTATCGCCGAAGTACCGCCGCAGCCGGTTCACAATCTGCGTGGTCAAAGCAATTTCAGGCAAAAGGTACAAGACCTGTTTCCCCTGCTTTAACACTTTGTCTATTAGCTTGATATAAATTTCCGTCTTCCCGCTTCCCGTTACCCCGTGAAGCAAAACCACCGGAATACTTTCAAATTGTCTCTCAATTTCCTGCAACGCTCCCGACTGCGGCGGCGTGAGCCCAATGTTCGCCGCCGTGTCCTGCGAATCGTACTCCGCAAGACGGCTCACTTTCACAGTCTCCTCTTTGAAAACGCCTTTCGAGACAAGCGATTTCAATGCTGAAATTGAGCAATTCTTCAAAAAATCGCTTTTTCTTACAGAAAAACCTGCATTTTCAGAAGATTTTTGTCGCAACATTATAAAACTGAGAAGAGCGTCAACCTGTTTTTCGCACTGTTTTGATTTTGAAAGCTTGTCAATCAGTTCGTTCAACGCTTCATCAGATTCGCAAAACGGCTCCGATAATATTATAAAACACTCTGTTTTAGGTTTATACGGATTCTTAATCTCCTCATCTGTTATAACAATCTCTTTTTCCACCAATGATTTTATGATAGGCATAATCTTTGGCAGGTTTGCTGTTTTCGCCAATTCCTGAACAGTCATATATTGGCGGTATGACAGATGTTCAACGACTTTCGTCTCGTTAGGTGTAAGCGCGGAGATGTCGCCCTCGAAAGCGGGGTGAAGCATCACATTTGTCTCGCCCGCCAATTTGAGTGCAGAGGGCAGTGCGGCGGCCATCACCTCGCCAAGCGTGCAGATATAATAGTCAGCAATCCACTGCCAGAAGCGGAATTGTGTTTCCGTTATCACAGGAGAATCGTCAATAATATCCACTATATACTTGGCAGATAATTGTTTAGGGGCCTCTGTATGAATTTTTATGACAAGCGCAGAATAGAGTTTGTTTTTCCCGAATGGAACCACAACGCGCATTCCGAAGCGCACCGTTTCCGCCATATCGCAAGGAAGTCGGTATGTGAAAAGGTTTGGCAGCGGCAACGGCAGCAGCACATCGGCAAAATAAGTGATACGTTCCATCTTTTGTTGAAGCTGGCTGCAAAGATACACTTTTGAAAAACATAACACTTACTGTAGGGAAATTTAATGGAATTATCTTATTTTCGTCTTGTAAACATACGAAGTTATTTAGTTGACATCTTTGATATGTTGTCTCTTTCGCGGCGAGTTGCGTATGATTTCAAGGCACCTGTTCCCTGCGCCGCGAGTGTGTCATAGGTTTGCGTCACTGCCTCATACTGCGCTCCTTTCAGTCGCTTGTATGAGGTTACGAAAATAATGTCGCTTCGCGACAAAAAAACAATAATGAGATGAATTTGAATACGAAACAGCCCTCGAAGAGGTCAGATTTCATCACCCCCAGATAAGCGCAGTTTTACTGCAGCGCAATCTGGGGCAGGACAAGCTTCACCGAACAACCTCCGCGGTGCGCTGTAACTTTTCCGCAAAGCCAAGAGCCGCTCACCGCGGAATGGAGAACGTTGCCTATAACACAATTCTACAGAAAATTAGAAATCGACAACAAGACCCAAAATGATAATTCCGAAAAAAATTTCAGAAAAATTTGCTTTACTCTCTTGACAATTCAAAAATCTGTGTTATTTTTGTAAAATTTTAATTATTAATTTTAAAAAATAAAATATCATGACAGGCATTATTGAAGTTGAAGAGAGAATCATCACACTCAGAAACCAGCAAGTGATATTGGACTGTGACGTGGCGGATTTGTATGGCGTTGCAACAAAAGAAGTCAATCAAGCTGTGAGGAACAATCCTGAGAAATTTCCGGAGGGATATATCTTTGGACTTGACAATCAGGAAATTAATTCTTTAAGGTCAAAAATTTTGACCTTAAAGAGTACACGAGGGCGCGGTCAGCATTCAAAATACCCTCCGAAGGCCTTCACCGAGAAAGGACTTTATATGCTTGCGACAATTCTTAAAAGTCCGAAAGCGGTGGAAACAACTATTGCCATCGTGGAGGCGTATGCGAAGCTGAAGGAACTGTCGCGCGTGATTGTCGCAGTGCCGCAATGTGAGGACGACAAGACAGAGCAGCAGCTACTGCTCCGCCGCGGCGGTCAGCTTGTGGAAGAGATAATCTCAGATGTGCTCCCAAAACAGAGCACAGAAACATCTTTTGAACTGAACCTTGCGATGTTAAAGTTCAAACACTCTGTGAAAAGGGAAAACAATGATGAGATGCAACGGTTAAAGGAAGAAATTGAGAATTTGAAGAAACAGGTTGGGAAGGGGTAGTGTTTCTGTTAATATTGCCGCGAAGCGCCATCATTTTCGTAACCTCATACAAACGACTGAAAGGGTTAATTCCGATTTTTTGATATTCATTATTGAATCTACAATTCCGAAATTTAATGTATCTTTGTGACTTAAAATATAAATAAGAGATGAAATACAAACTTCTTTTGTTTTTTGCGGCATTTGCTTTGATAATGACAGGCTGCGACAACCCGTCAACGGCAGTGAAGAATTTTTATAATGCGATGGAAGATGGGAATTATGAGAAAGCCGTCACTTATACTGACACTGATGAGGCAGAGTACAATGACATGGTCGCAATAATGCAGTTATTACATCTCGAAATAAATGATTATAAAATTATTAGCGAAGAAAAAACTTCCGACACAACAGCTGTTGTCAAGACAAAAGTTAGTTGGAATATCAATAATGAGAAAATGTCTGACCGTGAAGTTAAAGTTGTAAGGAAGTCAGGCAAATGGAAAGTTCAAGGGTCTGTTATTTAAATGATTATATTATGAAAGGTGTTTTTATCTCATTCTATCAGGCGTTTTATGAGGAGCTGGTAGAAGTGCTCGACAAACTTGAAATACGCGGTTTCACTTTTTGGGAGGAGGTGCAAGGGCGCGGCAGTGAGACTGGCGAACCGCACTACGGCACGCATGCGTGGCCTACACTCAATTCAGCGATGTTGGTCTTTTTGCCGGAAGAGAAAGTGGAACCTCTCTTTGACGAGATACACAGGTTAGATGAGAGTGCGCCGCTACAGGGAATCCGCGCTTTCGTGTGGAACGTTGATGAGCGAAAATAGCGTTATCACCTCTTTCGCCGCTTTGACATCGTGGACACGAAGAATGTCCGCTCCATACTGCAACGCCGCAAAATTCACCACCGCCGTACCAAGCAACGACTCTTCTGGTGTTATATCCAATGCCTTGTAAATCATTGACTTGCGTGACAAGCCCGCCAAAATAGGACAGTTTAATTCACGGAAGAACAGCATGTTCCTTAAAATATGGTAATTCTGTTCGAGTGTTTTCCCGAAACCGAAGCCGGGGTCGATGATTATGTCGCTGACACCCTTTTCGCGCAACTGGCTTATTTTTTCACCGAAAAATTGCAGAATATCTCCTAAAATATTGTCGTACTGAGTTTTATTCTGCATTTCAGACGGCTTTGCGGAAGTGTGCATCAAAATGTACGGAACCTTTAGTTTAGCGACTGTGTCAAACATCAAGCTGTCGAAAGTGCCGCCGGAAATGTCGTTGATGATATTCGCGCCCTCCTCAACAGCCGCCGCCGCGACCTCTGCGCGCCACGTGTCAACGGAAATAGGAATATCAGGGAAGCGGCGGCGGAGCGCGGAAACAGCAGCCGTAATCCGCTTCAGTTCCGTCTTCAGGTCAACGTCATTAGCCCCTGGACGCGTTGAAGCGGCGCCAATGTCAAGCCAGTCGCAGCCCTCAGAAACGTGACGTTCAGCCATTTGCACCACCGCCGCCTCGTTGCCGCAACGGCTTCCCGAATAAAAGGAGTCGTCAGTGAAATTTACTATGCCCATTATGACAGGCCTATCGTAAGTCGTGAGTTTTCCGTTGATTAGAATCTCCATTTGTGAATCTTTTGACAATCTTGATTAATCGCACAAAAATACTCAAAAATAACAACAATCTTTTGCGATTTATTAATATCTTTGCGCAAATCTGTAAAACCACTATGAAAGGAAGAGACAACAAACCGCACATCGGTGTTTTCGGTAGAAGAAACTACGGGAAAAGTTCGCTGATAAATGCCATTACGGGGCAAAACACATCTATAGTTTCGCCAGTGGCAGGCACGACCACCGACCCCGTGAAAAAATCCATTGAAATTTTCGGAATCGGTCCTGTGGTGCTCATTGACACCGCCGGAATTGACGACCTCGGCAGCCTCGGAGCACAGCGCGTTGACAAATCGGTGGAGATTCTGAAAATCGTGGATTTTGCAATAATTGTAATTAATGACTATAGCTGGGGAGAAGCTGAAGACAAACTTGTGGAGATGCTGGCTGACTACGGCACACCCTTTATTATTGTGAACAATAAATGTGACGAGTGTGCACAGATGAAGAGTTCTATCGGCCAGAACTCTGTTGTAAATGTCAGTGCGAAAAAGGGGATTGGAATTGACAAACTGATTGCTGAAATTATCCGGCTTATGCCCCAAACCGCGTATCACACGACATCTCTGTTAGGTGACATTATTGATGAGGACGACACCGTTGTGTTAGTCACGCCCATCGACAGCGAGGCTCCTGAGGGACGGCTAATACTGCCCCAAGTCCAAACCATCCGCGACATACTCGACAACAAGGCTGTGGCAGTGGTGCTGCAGCACGACAAGTTGGAAAACTATCTGAAAAACAACCGTCCCCCAAAGTTAGTGATAACTGACAGCCAAGTTTTCGGCTTGGTGGCTCCGATTGTGCCGCAGTCGGTTCCGCTCACGAGTTTCAGCATTGCACTTGCCCACCACAAAGGCGATTTCGCCAATTACCTGAAAGGCACTCCGGAAATAGACAACCTGAAGGAAGGCGACAAAATACTAATGTTAGAATCGTGCACCCACCAGACCTCCTGCGATGACATCGGACGTGGCAAAATACCACGACTATTGCAAAAGCACACAGGCAAAAGCCTTGATTTTGTTTATGTTACAGGATTGGATAAAATTCCAGACCTTACTGAATTTGCCATGGTGGTGCAATGCGGCGGCTGCATGGTGACACGCAAGCAGCTGCTCAACCGGCTGCGCCCGGCTGTGGAAATGGGAATCCCAGTCACAAACTACGGAATGCTGTTAGCGTATGTGAACGGCATTTTCGACAGAGCTGTACAAGTTTTCACAAATGACGGATTCTGACAATAAAACACACTTTTCAAAACAAAATTCTCATCTTTACAACAATATTATTTTACGTGTTTAAAGATTATCTGAAAAACATAATTTGAAAGGCTGATTTGTAAGTAAAAAAAGTATCTTTGCCAGAATATTTTTGAAGATGAACAAGAACTCTCTTTTATATAACAATAAGAAAAAATGGAAATGGTGGCTTTTCATATCAGCCGCAATAGCTTTTGTACTAATAATTTACGCCTCAAAAGTACTGCTTACTGAAATCGCAACGGAGGAACGGCAGAAGGTGAAGATTTGGGCGGACGCGGTCTCCGCAAAAGCAGAGCTCGTGAACTACACCGACTATTTCTTCAATAACATAAAACTCGAAGAGGGCAAGCGCGCCGCAATTCTTGTCAAGGCGATGCAGAAAGTGAACGATGCTTCGTGGGACGAGGATATCACCTTTTACGTTGACATTATCGCCGCAAACTCCACTATTCCCTCCATCATCACAAATCCCGATGGCTCAGTGGATTACGTCGTCAATGTGGATTCTGCCACAGCGAACATAAAACACATTTCCGAACTCGGCGAGAAGAAAAACGAGTACGACAGTCTGAAAATAACTTACTACAAAAACAGATATAAAATATTGTATTACAAGGAGTCGCAGATATATTCGCAACTCAGGGCAATGCTTAATGACCTTATTGAGTCTTTCTTCCAAGAGGCGGTCATCAACAACGCGACGGTGCCGGTCGTCATCACCGACAGCACAAAAAGCAATGTCATTGTCTATGGCAATATAGACTCCGCAAGAATAAATAGAAAAAATTTCCAATGGACGGATTTGGTGAACCACATGGAGAAGGCGCACCAGCCTATCAAGGTGACACTGCCGGAACAGGGGACGTGCTACGTCTTTTACGAGGAATCGCAAATTCTCACTCGGCTTCGCTATTTCCCTTATATCCAGTTCGCAATAATCGCCATTTTTGTGATAATCGCCTACCTTCTTTTCAGTTTCGCGCGGCGGTCGGAGCAGAACCGTGTCTGGGTCGGAATGTCGAAAGAGACAGCGCACCAGCTCGGCACCCCTATTTCATCACTTATGGCTTGGACCGAGTTGTTGAAAGAGCAAGAGATTGACAATAACATAATTACAGAGATGGAGAAAGACGTCCGCCGCCTCGACACCATCGCGAAACGGTTCTCAAAAATCGGTTCCGCACCCGAACTGAAACCCGAAAACCTCATTGATGTCATCGGCGACTTTGTGCCATATCTGCAAACCAGAATCTCGAAAAAAATCACAATAAAATTCAATAAGCCGAAAGAGGAGGAGATTATAATCCCGATGAACCGCTATCTTTTTGAGTGGGTTATCGAGAACATCTGCAAAAACGCCGTTGACGCCATTGAAGGTAACGGAGTGATTATCATTGACATACAGGCAGAAGGCGAGCGTGTTAACATTGACATTGCCGACACTGGAAAAGGCATGCCCGCAAATGTTCAGAAGAACATTTTCAAACCGGGCTACACATCAAAATCGCGCGGCTGGGGCTTGGGTCTGGCATTAGCGAAACGCATTGTGGAAGAGTACCACAAAGGCAAGATTTTCATCCTCTCATCTGTCGTGGGCAAAGGCACCACAATGAGGATTTCGCTGAAAGCGGAACGGTAAAATCAAAACATATCCGCAAACGGGAATTCTGCGGGCGGCGGCGCGACTACCGACACCGGCTGCTTGCTCACGGGGTGCGTGAAAGCGACTTCATGCGAGTGGAGCGAGATTGAGCCGTCAGGGTTCGAGCGCCGTGCTCCGTATTTCAAGTCGCCCTTTATCGGAACGCCAATGGCTGACAGCTGCGCCCGAATCTGGTGGTGCCGCCCCGTGTGCAACTCCACCTCAAGTAGCGTGTATTTCTCACCAACAAAAAGCGTTTGGTACGACAACTCAGCCTTCTGCCAACCCTCATTTTGCGAGACAGAGACAAACGTTTTGTTCATCTTCTCGTTTTTTCTCACAAAATGAATCAGAGTGTCAGACTCTTTTTTAGGTCTTCCCTCCACCACCGCCCAATATATCTTCCTGATTTCCCGCTCTTTGACAAGCTCATTCATTCTGGCGAGAGCCTTTGAGGTCTTTGCAAAGACAACAGCTCCGCTCACCGGACGGTCGATACGATGCACAACGCCGCAAAAGACATTTCCCAGCTTATTATATTTCTCTTTAAGGTAAAGTTTTACACTCTCAACCAAAGCAATGTCGCCCGTCTTGTCGCCTTGAACAATTTCTCCAGCCACCTTATTAATAATGATAAGATGGTTGTCTTCAAATAATATTCTGTTTTCCAAAGAATTTTCCATAATCAAAATGTGTGCAAAAATAGTAAAATTAGCTGTCATAAAAACAAATTTGGTTACGATAAAAATTGTATTTTTGCAATCTTGATAAAAGCGATGGACGACTTTAAAAAATTTCTGATTGTAGGCCTTGGAAATGCTGAGGACAAATATGCTGGCACACGCCATAACATCGGGTTTGAGGTTGTGAGCGAACTGGCGAAATCCCTTGGCGCGAATTTCTCTTCGGAGCGGTACGCTTACGTGGCAAAGGCATCATTCAAAGGGCGCGCGCTCATTTTTGTGATGCCGACAACTTACATGAATTTGAGTGGCAATGCGGTGAGATACTGGATGACACAAGAGAAAATTGAAGAGTCGAATGTGCTTGTCATCTCCGATGACCTTGACCTGCCGGTCGGAGAGTTGAGATTGAAGCCTAAAGGCGGCGGAGGGTCTCATAACGGACTGAATCACATTATTGAGACACTCGGCAACTCAAACTTCCCTCGGCTCCGTTTCGGAATCGGGAAAGACTACGCTTACGGCTATCAGGCTGAGTTTGTGCTGAGCCGGTTCAATTCGGAGGAACGCCCCATTGTTGAAGCCAGCGTGAAGCGCGGGGCGGAACTTATAAAATCGTTTGTCACGGTCGGTATTGAAAAGACAATGAATTTTTACAATACCAAACCTAAAGTTGAGAATAAAGAGGAGGAGAAAAAAGATATTTCACAATAGCCTTTGGCCCTGTAGTTCAATGGATAGAACGGAAGTTTCCTAAACTTTAAATTCGGGTTCGATTCCCGGCGGGGCTACAAAAAAATCATTGGCACTTTGATAATGTAGAGACGTTGCATTTTTGGGGTACCTGTAGAGACGTTCCATGGAACGTCTCTACGGAAAATAACAGGTTAACGATGAACGAAACACTGAACACCATATTTGAGCACAGAAGTATAAGGAAATTCAAAGACGAAAAAATCAGCAAGGAGGTGCTGAATCTGATATTGAAGGCCGCGTGCTCCGGCTCAACGTTAGGCAACATGCAGCTGTTCAGCATTATAGTGACGGAAGACAAAGAGATGATGCGCAAAGCTGCGCCCGCGCATTTCAACCAGCCTATTGCGACAAACGCCCCGCTTATGCTCACCTTTTGCGCCGACACACACCGCTTCAACAAATATTGCGAGTACCGCGGCGCGGAAACGACGGCGTACTGCAATCTGCAATCATACCAGTGGGCGGTGACAGATGCCATTATCGCAGCCCAGAACGCCTGTGTTGCGGCGGAGTCGTTAGGTCTCGGCTTCTGCTGGCTCGGCACTATCACCTATAACTGCAACGATTTTATAAAGCTGTACCAATTGCCGGAGAATGTGATGCCGGTGGCGTGCATCTCTTTCGGCTATCCCGACGAGAATCCGCCGCTGACCGACAAACTGCCGGTGGAAGCTATGGTTCACCATGAAGTGTACGAGGATTATAATGAGGTTAAAATCAACAAGTTATATAAAGAAAAAGAAGAACATCCTAACACTATCGCTCTTTTAAAAGAAAACAATTTGGAAAATCTCGCAAAGATATTCACAGAAAGAAGATATGTTAAAGCGGACAACGAGCACTTTGCCGAAGTTTTGGCAGAGGCTTTGCGGCAACAAAAATTCATGAAATGACAATGGCCCTGTAGTTCAATGGATAGAACGGAAGTTTCCTAAACTTTAAATTCGGGTTCGATTCCCGGCGGGGCTACAAAAAATGTGATGTTTACAGTTTCCGGTGGAAAAACTTTTTAATGCGCCTCATACCAACTGCGGCCATGATTCAGCTCCACTTTAAGCGGAACACTCAGTGTCATAGCATTTTCCATTTCATCGGCGATGATTTTGCTGACTGTTTCAATCTCATTGTTCGGAACCTCAAACACCAATTCATCGTGTACTTGAATAAGCATTTTTGTTTTGAGACCGCGCTCTTTCAAAATGCGGTGGATTCTTATCATAGCGATTTTTATGAGGTCAGCGGCAGTACCCTGTATCGGCGCATTGATGGCGTTGCGCTCGGCTGCCTTCCTCACAATGGCGTTCCCTGAGTTAATGTCCCTGATGTACCGTCTCCTGCCCAACAACGTTTCCACGTAGCCGTTGGCTTTGGCAAACTCCATCGTGCTTTGCAGGTATTCGTTTATCTTTGGGAAACTGTTGAAGTAGTCCCTGATGAGATCTGCGGCGGCTTTGTTTGAGATGTGCAACCTGTCGGCAAGGCCGAATGCGGAAATGCCGTACAGAATGCCGAAGTTGACGGTTTTCGCTATTCTGCGCTGCTCCGCGGTCACGGCGTTCTGCGTGGTGTTGAAGATGTGTGCCGCAGTGGTGGCGTGTATGTCGTGCCCCTCCTTGAACGAAGCCGTCATGTGCTCGTCTCCGCACACCGCCGCCACAATGCGCAACTCCACTTGCGAGTAGTCCGCCGACATTATCACATGGTCGTTGTCACAAGCCACAAACGCCTTGCGTATGTCGCGCCCGCGCTCAGTGCGGATCGGGATATTTTGCAGATTCGGGTTGACGGAACTGAGTCGTCCCGTTGAGGTAACTGTCTGTGTGAAAGTGGTATGCAGTCGTCTAGTCTTCGGGTTGATGAGAGCCGGCAGCGCGTCAACGTATGTGGATTTCAGTTTTGTGAGCGAGCGGTACTCCAAAATCAGCGACACAATCGGGTGTTTGTTCACAAGTTTTATCAGAACCTCCTCCCCTGTCTGGTATTGCTTTGTCTTAGTGAGTTTTGCATTCTCGATGATACGGAGCCGTTCGAAAAGGATTTCGCCTAATTGCTTCGGCGAAGCGATGTTGAAAGTTGTGCCGGCAAGTTCGTAAATTTTATTCTCCAACTGCGAAATCTCCTCGCCAAGCTGCCGCGAAGTCTCCGCAAGTACTTCCGTATCAAGAGTTATGCCGTTCTCCTCCATTTCGGCAAGCACCTCACACAATGGCATTTCTATCTCTCGGAAAAGCTTCAGTGTCTCTGTCTTCGACAGCTCTTCCTCAAAAATGGGCATTAATCTCTTGTAAATGTCAATCTTTTCGCAAGCGATATTTATAACTTTCTCTTTATCAAGAATTTTATCTTCCTGAAGCATCGCATAGTTCAGATAGTTTTCCGCAAGTCGCGGCAACTCGTGGCTCTGCTCCGGCTGAATGAGGTAATGCGCAATCCTGATGTCCGAAAAATCAGCTTTTATCCATATTCCCAAGATTTTCAGGAATTTGAATGTCTGTTTGCAGTTGTTCGATATAATGCCTCTTTTCTCTTCAAAAATATTTTTCAGGATTTTTCTGTAAAGATTGTTTTCAGGATTGATGAAATGACAGTAAACAGGTGCGTTCTCCCACGAAAATGCGAATCCTGTTATTTTCCCGTTCAGCATCATCCACTCGAAAACGACATTTGTTTCCGATGGAATTGATTTTATATCTTCTTCATTTACAATCTCTTGTATATCGTGTTCACGCTGGCTGAAAGTCTCGTATGACGAAAAAAGGTCACCGGTTTCGGGAGCCGCACTGAACAGGTCACCCTCTTTTGAAGCCACACGCACAAGGTCGGGGTCATTGAGGACACGGAGCGACAACGCCTTGAATTCCAGTTCGTTGAATATTGATTTCAGCTGTTCAGCGTCACCACGCTCAAATTTCATACTATCATAGTCATAATCGACAGGAACATCTAAAATAATGGTAGCCAACATTTTAGAGAGCAGAGCTTTCTCTTGGTTTTCTGCGAGAGTCTGTCGCAGCTTTTCGTTCTGCACCTCATCAAGTCTGTTGTAGATGTTTTCTATAGAGCCGAATTGCTCAATCAGTTTCTTAGCCTTCACCTCGCCGATATTCGGCACGCCGGGGATATTGTCGGCGCTGTCGCCCCAAAGTCCCAGAATATCAATAAGTTGCTCTGGCTTTTCAATCCCATATTTCGCACAAACCTCTTTCGGGCCCCACACCTCAGCGGGCTGTCCGAATTTTGCAGGCTTATACATGAAAATATTATCAGAAACCAATTGGCCGTAATCCTTATCAGATGTCATCATAAACACCTGAAAGCCATTAAGTTCCGCATGTTTTGCAAGTGTTCCTATAATGTCGTCCGCCTCGTAGCCGTCAAGAGTGATGACAGGTATGCCGAACGCCTCAAGTATGCGTTTTATATATGGTATTGAGATGAGAATATCTTCGGGGGTGCTCTCACGATTCGCCTTATACTCCTCAAAATCGGCGTGTCGCAGCGTAGGCGAGCCGGTGTCGAACGAAACGGCAATGTGTGTAGGTTTCTCCTTCTTCAGCACTTCCGTCAACGTGTTCGTAAAACCAAGTATCGCAGATGTGTTAAGCCCTTGAGACGTCAGCCGTGGTGTCTTCGCCAATGCGTAATACGCACGATAAACTAACGCCATCGCATCAAGCAAAAAAAGTTTCTTTTTCATAATTCTAATTCCTAATTCCTATCTCCTATTTCCTAAATATTCTGCAAAAGTAATCATATTTTTCACACCCTTGAAAATGTATATTTATTATCTTTGTATTTGCAAAATTTTATAAACGAAAACAAACACTTCAATGGCCAAAACAAAAGAAATTATTGAAGAACCTTTGGAGAAACAGCTTTGGAAAGCTGCCGACAAACTGCGCAAGAACATTGATGCGGCTGAATACAAGCATGTGGTGTTGGGCCTCATCTTTTTGAGATATATTTCGGTTTCGTTTGAGCGGTTATACGATGAATTAGTGAAACAGCAGGCCGACGGTGCCGACCCGGAGGACCGCGAGGAATACGCCGCCGAGAATGTTTTCTACGTGCCGGCCAATGCCCGTTGGTCGTATCTTGTCTCGATGGCGAAGAATCCGCAAATCGGCAAGTACATAGATGATGCGATGGATGCCATAGAACGCGAGAACAAATCGCTGAAAGGCGTGCTGCCAAAGGTATTTGCCCGCCCAAACCTCGACCCTACGAGTCTGGGCGAACTGATTGACCTTATCGGCAATTCCACCTTGCAGAATACCAGCACCAAAAGTGCGGACTTGTTAGGCCACGTGTTCGAGTATTTCCTCGGTGAGTTCGCTTTGGCAGAAGGCAAGAAGGGAGGCCAATTCTACACGCCTCGCAGCGTTGTGGAACTGTTGGTGAATATGCTGGAGCCGTACAAAGGCCGTGTGCTTGATCCATGTTGTGGCTCGGGCGGTATGTTTGTGCAGAGCGAGAAGTTTGTGAAGGAACATCAGGGGCGGATTGAAAACATCTCTATCTACGGACAGGAAAGCAACCAGACCACGTGGCGGCTGTGCAAGATGAATCTGGCCATTCGTGGCATCGATGCCTCGCAGGTGAAGTGGAACACCGAGGGTTCGTTCCTCAACGACGCACACCGCGATGTGAAAGCCGATTTTGTGATGGCCAATCCGCCGTTCAACGACAGCGACTGGAGCGGCGACCAACTCCGCAGCGATGCCCGTTGGCAGTATGGTGTGCCACCTGCGGGCAATGCCAACTTCGCTTGGATTCAGCACTTTATCTACCATTTGGCACCATCGGGACAAGCAGGTTTCGTGTTGGCCAAAGGCTCGCTGACTTCTAAGACAGGTGGCGAGGGCGAGATTCGAAAGACGTTGATTGACAAAGGAATGATTGCCTGCATTGTGAACCTGCCCGCCAAGTTGTTTTTGAACACGCAAATCCCAGCTTGCCTGTGGTTTGTGACGCGCAACCGCACCAAACGCGCTGGCGAAATCCTCTTTATTGATGCCCGCAACAAAGGCCATCTTATCAACCGTCGCACACGCGAACTCTCGGATGAGGATATTCAGGAAATAGCCCGCACCTACCATTTGTGGAGAGATGAATCATCGGTGGTTTCGACAAGCTCAACCACCGGATTATCGGAGATATCTTCGGTGCCTGAGCTCGTCGAAGGCACCGCTTACCAAGATATTCCTGGCTTCTGCGCCTCCGTGCCCGTGAGCCGCGTGGCGGAGTTGGACTATGTGCTCACGCCCGGCCGTTATGTGGGTTTGCCCGAAGAGGAAGACGACTTCAACTTCGCCGAGCGTTTCACTGCTTTGAAGGCCGAGTTTGAGGAGCAACTGAAGGAAGAGGAACGGCTGAACAAACTGATTTTGGAGAATTTGGGGAAGATAAAAATAGACTGATTATGAGTGAGATTATGAAAACCGATTTGGCCGAACGCATTGAACGGCTGATTACAGAGGCAAGAAAACGTACTGTTGCCGCAGTCAATACGGCGATGGTCTATACCTATTATGAAATAGGCAGGATGATTGTGGAGGACGAGCAGAAAGGAACAACCTATGCGAGTTATGGAAAAGAAACGTTGAAAAATGTTTCTATGTATTTAATCGCTCGATTTGGAAAGGGTTATTCTGTTGATAATCTTGAGAGAATGAGGAAGTTCTATTTGATTTATTCAAATTCCGCAACACCTTTGCGGAATTCTAAGAATTTGAAGATAGTATCATCAAATTCTCTTGAGAATACAAATTCCGCAACACCTTTGCGGAATTCTCAAATTCCTCAGACACCGTCTGCGGAATTGCACTTCACGCTCAGTTGGTCGCATTACCTGAAACTGATGCGCATTGATAATCCTGAGGAGCGGCGTTTTTATGAGATTGAGGCCGCCGAAAATAACTGGAGTCTGCGCGAGTTGCAGCGGCAGTTCGCCAGCTCGTTGTACGAGCGTTTGGCACTCAGCCGCGACAAGGCCGGTGTGAAGGCTTTGGCACAAAAAGGACAGATGGTGGAGAAACCCGAGGATATGATCAAAGACCCGTATGTGTTGGAGTTTATCGGCCTGCCCGAACTGCCGCAATACAGCGAGAGCGAGTTGGAACAACGGCTGATTGACCATTTGCAGACTTTCCTATTGGAGTTGGGCAAAGGATTTACCTTTGTGGGACGGCAGGTGCGTTTCACTTTCGATGAGCAGCATTTCCGTGTTGATTTGGTGTTCTATAACCGTTTGCTCCGTTCCTTTGTGCTGGTTGACCTCAAACGGGGCACGCTGAAGCATCAGGACTTGGGACAAATGCAGATGTATGTCAACTACTATGACCGTTTCGTGAAGTTGGAGGACGAGAATCCTACCATTGGCATTTTGCTTTGCACCGACAAAAGCGATGCCATGGTGGAAATCACCTTGCCAGAGGACAACAACCAAATCTTCGCCAGCAAGTACCAGACCATCTTGCCAAGCAAGGAGGAACTGCAACGGCTGCTGGAGGAAAATATCAAATAAGGAGGGACTATGAGCGAGTGGAAAGAATATAAGTTGGGAACGGTGCCTTCGACAGGCTCAGAAGAAACGGTACCTTCGACAAGCTCAGGTACCGTGGGTGCGGTGGTTGAGCTTGACGAAACCACCACCGATGGCACTAACAAATTCCTTGGAAAATGAAAGGATACATGTACATATTACTCTGCAACGATGACAGTTATTACACAGGAAGCACAACAGATTTGGAGCGCCGACTGGAGCAACACTTCGCCGGTGAAGGTGCCAACCATACCAAGAAGCATCCACCAGTTAAATTGCTATACTATGAGGAATTTGACAGAATAGACGATGCTTTCTATCGTGAAAAGCAAGTTCAAGGCTGGAGCAGAAAGAAAAAAGAGGCACTGATTAACGGCCAACATGATAAACTGCCCGAGTTGTCGAGGAATTATACACAGTATGGGGAAACGGTGGTTTCGACAAGCTCAACCACCGAAACGACAAGCTCAACCACCGAAACGACAAGCTCAACCACCGAAACGACAAGCTCAACCACCGAAACGACAAGCTCAACCACCGATGGAACGGTGCCTGAGCCTGTCGAAGGCACCGACACTACAACAAACAATAATACAAACAAACTATGAGCGAGTGGAAAGAATATAAGTTGGGAGAATTGATTGAAACCAATGCTAAATCAATTGGCAAAGATTATCCATACTCAAAGATATTGTATTTGGATACAGGTTCGATTACTTGCAATAGCATTGACTCATTCCAAGAATTTGAATTGGAAAAAGCACCAAGTCGAGCTAAACGGTTGGTGAAACAAGATGACATAATCTATTCATCTGTGCGTCCTAATCAGTTGCATTATGGGTATATCACAAATCCGCAAGATAATCTTGTGGTTTCGACTGGTTTTGTAACCATTACTTGTAATAAAGAATTGCTTTGTCCAAAATTCTTGTATTACTTTTTGATACAATCTCAAATTACAGAATACCTTCATTCTGTTGCTGAAGCATCAACTTCTGCCTATCCTTCATTGAAACCTAGTGATATAGAAGCCCTTGACATAGAAATCCCTCCATTAGATATCCAACACCGCATAGCCTCCATTCTCTCTTCCCTTGACGATAAGATAGACCTTCTGCACCGCGAGAACGCCACCTTAGAGCAGATGGCGGAGACGATGTTTAGGCAATTGTTTGTAGTGGAGGCCAAGGAGGAGTGGGAGGAAGGAAAGTTGGGGGATTTGATAGAAGTCAAGTATGGCAAAGACCATAAAAAACTATTAGATGGAAAAATTCCAGTCATTGGTTCTGGCGGAATAATGCGCTATGCTGATACTGCATTGTATAACAAAGAATCTGTATTGATTCCAAGAAAAGGCACATTGAATAATGTGATGTACATAAATGAACCATTTTGGACTGTGGACACTATGTTTTATACAGAAATGCGTCGTCCTAACATTGCAAAATTTGTATTTCACTTTATGAAATGCCAGGATTTGGCAAATATGAATGTCGGTTCGGCAGTCCCAAGTATGACAACAGAGGTTCTGAATAATATACCGATAGATATTCCACCACAAGAAGTTTTTGATAGATTTGAAAATGCAGTGGCGTCATTGTACAACAAAAAAGAACAAAACAATAAACAAATCCAAACCCTCATTCAGACGCGCGATGGGTTGCTGCCGAGGCTGATGAATAATGAATTAACAATTTGAAATATGAGTAATCATAACGAACAAAAGAAAATAACTGATTATTGGCTTAATGAATATTGGCCGGAATTGCAAAAAGCAACTTTTGATTCAGAAGACAAGCAAGAAAAGTATGTTTTCACAATTAGCACGGGTGCTGTGGGATTATTATTGGGAACGATGGGGTTTAACGATAAACCTAACGCAGTTTGTATTGCAATAATAGCGTTAGGTTTATTCACAATCGCCATGCTATCATGTATTGTTTATCATATCATTGCAAAGAGAAAACACAATAAACAATTCAAAATGATTAAAGATTTCATTTCCGATCCAAAGAAAGGAGATACTGAAATTCGAGATTATATAAATGAATCTAACTGTTTTTTGGATTGGTGGTCAATTATATCTATTGTTTTTATCTTTGTAGGCATTATTTTGTTTGTATTATATTTGATTAAAAATTTATCATGATGAAAACCTATGGAAAATATCAGGGAAATAGCATGTCAACCCGACCCAAACCTATTGGGGAACAAATGACTATAAAGAGCAAATCTCCTAACCCGAAGCCTCAACCTCCGAAAACAGGCAAGCCTTCAAATAAATAATTTTCTAGAGTAAACAGATTAAAACTTGCGATGGGTTGTTGCCGTGGCTGGTGAGTGGGGAAATTAAAATTTAGAAATATGAATATAGGGTTAATTGTTAGTATTTTAATAGCTATAGGTGGATGGGGATTTGCCCTTTATCAAATGAAAAAGAATAGAGAATGGCAAAAGAAAGATTCGTTAGCAAATAGACGATTTGATGCATATTCTGGTTTCATGAAGAAGTTAGAGGAAATAAATGAATCTATGCGGAATAATCCCAATGCGATTTATGGTGTTTCTAACGAACTTATGACCGTATTATTAGATGGAGATGCGGAGAAAATGGATGAAGCACTGTTGCGGTTCAATCAGAAATTGCTTGATTACGTAAAAAAATCAACAGAACCACTTTTGATCATCAATCAAGAAATCAATCCTTTGTTATTGGTGGCTTCTGATGATTTAAGAAAAAGATTAAATCGGCTTAAAGAGCTAATCTCGGATTTTAACAATGAAATGCAGAACTGTCTTTCCAGTATTAATACAAAAGATAGCGATAGTTTTAAGCAATTAGGAACTATTGGTTACGAAAATCGATGGAAAGAGTTTCAAGTTCTTAATGATGAAATACTTGTAATTATGCGTAAAGAAATCAATGTGAAATAATCGTAGAACAGGTAATGATATTTGCAAAACAACAAACAAATCCAAACCCTCATTCAGACGCGCGACGGGTTGCTGCCGAGGCTGATGAATAAAGAAATTAGTATTGTAATATGATTCATAAAATAATCGAAGTGCAAAATTGTGGAAGGTTTGTAGATTACAAACCTTCGGAAAAGGAATATGGTTGGAATGGGATTTTTTCCAAACTAAATACCATTTATGCAGAGAATGGTTCTGGAAAAACGACATTTACTCAAATACTTAAATCTTTATCGGGACATAGTTGTGAATTGGTTGAGAAGAGAAAAACTCTACAATCTAGCAATCCAATAAAAATAGCCATTCTTAATGATAAGAATAAAAGGCTATCTTATGATTCTGATAAGAATTGGAATGGTATAGTTCCAAATGTTGAGGTGTATGATAGCTACTATTCTGAATCTAATATATACATTGTTTCTCTTGGTAATGATGAGAAACCAAGTGGCTTCTATGATATTGTTCCCAATGTGAAAACAATGATAAATGAATTGACACAATTAGTGCGAAAGCGGAGGAGCATTACTGCAAATATGCGTAATACTAGACATGATTTAAAAGTGTGTTCAGACCCTATTGAGCGTAAGAGATTAGAAAGGGTCTATCATAATCAGGCGGTAAAGAAAACGAAAATAGTGAATGGTTTAAATGAATTGAAATCCAAATTGGACTCTGAATTAGAAGTTGTTGGAAAACAATATGTAGAAAAAGCAAATTTATATTTGGGTAAGTTTAATCCAAACTTGGAAATAATAAAAGCAAACAAAAAAGGCAATCAATTAGTTTACCATATAAATATAAATGGCATAGAAGTTAGGTCAGATTCTACAAACATTTCTTTAAAGCATTCTTTGAGTGAAGGAGATAAGAGTTCTTTATCCTTGTCGTTCTTTTTAGCAAGATTGGATATGCTGCCTAATATCGAGAATAGGATAATTGTATTTGATGATCCAATTTCTAGTTTTGACACCCGAAGACGAAAAATGACTATCTCAATATTATCAAGGATAGCAAATAAAGCAGCACAGTTTTTTTTGTTGAGTCATGACATTAACTTTGTAAAAGACTTTTGTGATAGAAATTCTGATTGCACTAATTTAAAAATTGTATGGAAAGATGGCTCTAGTGTGTTTGTGAATCATGATATTCAATTAGAAACGATGACAGGTATTTCAAAAGATATGTATACATTGAGAACATATCTGTCAAAAGGAGCACTAACTGATTTGGAAAGAAGGGAAGTTATTCGTTGCATACGTCCTGTTGTTGAAGGCATTTTTAGATTGAAATACTTTAATATTTTTACGGATAAAGAATGGCTTGGTGATTTTTTGGGACATATTAGAAATTCTGATAAAGCCTCTCCGCTTTATCGATTAAATGATTATTATGATGAGTTATCAGATATAAATGATTATTGTAAACAATACCATCATGCAAATCCTAATTATATGGAAGAACCTATATTTGATGAAGAATTAAGGCAGTTTGTTCAAAAAACATTAGATATTCTTGCGTATATATAATTTAAAATACAATTGTAAAATGCTATGACCCAACTCCACGAATCCGACATAGAGCAAATGCTCATCAAGCCAACAAATTTGACAATTGAGAATCTTTGCAAAACGATTTGAATATGGCTAACAAACAAAAAGAATATCAAGGTTACAAACCTCCATTCACGCTGTCGGCGAAGGCGGTGGGGAATTGCACACTCGCGTGTGCACAATCTGACATGTGGTTTTAAATATTTGGAATAAAATCCAAAAAGTATATAAAAATCAAAAGTTTTTGGATTTCATTCCAAAAAAATTATATCTTTGCGGTGCAATAGATTGAAAAGTTAACCGATGGAAACTATAAAACGCGAACGGTATATTGAAAGGCTCAAATCCTTGAGAGACAAGAAAATCATCAAGGTTATCACGGGAGTGCGACGCTGTGGGAAAAGCACCCTGATGGCACTGTTCCAACAGGAATTGATGCAATTAGGGGTGAAAAAAGAGCAAATCATCAACATCAATTTTGAGGATTACGATTTTGTGGAGATGAGAAATGCCAAGGCGCTGTATGAATACATCAGTCAACGCCTTTCAAAAAACGTACACAATTATGTCTTTCTCGATGAGGTCCAACACGTTGAGAATTATGCCGATGTGGTGGATGCTCTTTTCATAAAGGATAACATAGATCTCTATATCACAGGGTCAAATGCTTACCTGCTGTCAAGTGAGATCGCCACGCTGCTTTCCGGACGTTATGTGGAGATTCAGCTTCTGCCGCTTTCGTTCAAAGAATATGTCTCCGCAACCGGTGACACGAACAATTTGGAAAGGAAATACGCCGATTATATTACATTCTCTTCATTCCCGTATGCGATGGCATTCGAACGCGACGAGCAACTGACCGATGATTACCTCAGAGGCATTTACAGTACCATCGTGTTGAAAGATGTAGTGCAGCGCAACCGTATAAGCGATGCTATGATGCTTGAGAATGTGATGGCTTTCCTTGCCGACAACATAGGGAACACCTTGTCGGTGAAGAAGATTGCCGACACGCTCACCTCTTCGGGACGGAAAGCGGATGTGAAAACCATTGAGAAATATCTGTCTGCATTGTGCCAAAGTTTCATCCTTTATCCTGCCAAGCGATACAACATCAAGGGTCGCCAGTTGTTGAAAACAATGGAGAAATACTATCTGGTGGATGTGGCTCTGCGCAATACGCTTCTCGGTTCAAAAAACACGGATTATGGGCGAGTGCTTGAAAACGTGGTGTATTTAGAGCTGCTGAGGCGCAATCCTCATGTGTATGTGGGAAAGACAGATGCTTTGGAAGTCGATTTTGTTACGGTAAATATGCAGGAAGTCGCATATTATCAAGTGGCGGCAACGGTGCTTGACAAGATTGCGCTTGAAAGGGAACTGCAGCCGTTACAAGCCATTAAGGATAATTATCCGAAAACAATCCTTACCTTGGACGCCATGCCTTTGGTTTTTCACAATGGCATTAAACAACAGAATGTTTTAGATTGGTTATTAGAAGAATAGTATTATGCCCCCACTTCACGAATCCGACATAGAACAAATATAGCAACCAACCAATTTTGAGAATTTGATTACTTTTGCACTTTTGAATAACGAAACGGACAACTCGTAAGAACCAACGAATGGCACGAAAAAAAGAGATAGATAACGGCTACAGACCTCCATTTTCGCTGTCGGCAAAGGCGGTG
>CACYHL010000012.1 GCA_902774205.1 uncultured Bacteroidota bacterium
GCTGACGGCCACCGGAACTTACCACGATTCACTTATTACAGCAAACGGCTGTGACAGTGTATATTGGATTGACCTCATTGTTCACCCCACTTACTTCTTCCAAGAATATGATACCATTTGCGACAACCAGTCGCTGACTTGGCACGGACAAACTCTGACAACCGCCGGAACTTACCACGACTCGCTGCTGACCGCTAACGGCTGCGACAGTGTATATTGGATCGACCTCACTGTTCATCCCACTTATTTCTTCCAAGAATATGACACCATTTGCGACAACCATCCGTTAACATGGCACGGACAAACGTTGACAACAACCGGATCTTACCACGACTCGTTACTAACCTCAACCGGATGTGACAGTATTTACTGGATTGATCTCATCGTTCACCCGACTTACCTATTCAGAGATTTTGACACTATCTGCAACCAAGACACGGCAACTTGGCGTAATATGCAGTTCACGCAGGCGGGTGTATATAATGACTCGCTACTCACAGAACAAGGCTGCGACAGCGTTTATCAGCTCATCTTGCATGTCCATCCGACTTACTTCTTCCACTTGTTTGACACTATCTGCGATAACCAGACCTTATCATGGCATGGTCAGACATTGACGGACGCGGGATTGTATTATGACTCGCTGCTCACCATTAACGGCTGTGACAGCGTTTATTGGCTCGAGCTGACAGTTATGCCGACCTACTTCTTCCAAGAATATGACACTATATGCGACAACCACCCGCTGTTATGGCATGGCCAAACATTGACAACTGCCGGAACTTACCACGACTCTCTACAATCTGTTTACGGCTGCGACAGCGTTTATTGGATTGATCTTACAGTTTATCCTACGTATAATATATATGACACCGTGGAAATTTGCACTTCCGCACTTCCTTACCATTATGTGCCGGAAGACACTCTCCTCTCTCCAAATCAAACTATCTCCAACTATAAATTTGAACACACTTCAGTTCTCGGCTGCGATAGTGTCGTATATCTGCAACTTATTGTATATGACACATTCTCTATTAATATCTACGACACAATCTGCCAATGGGATACGTACACCGAACACGGATTCAATCTTGAAGAGCAATATGATGAGGGTGATGTCCTATACGACTTGCCACTGCAATCAGTACACGGCTGCGACAGCACCATTCATCTCCATCTTTATATAAAGAAATCTTATGACGTTCAATTGTATGATGTTGTTTGTCAAGGATATACATATCACAAAGACGGGTTCATCTTGCCGCCGCAATACCAAAGTGGAGAGCTCACTTACCAACAGTTCCTGCTATCTCAGGAAAATTGCGACAGTATTATAACGTTGAATCTTTCTGTTACCGACCTTGAAGTTTCTATCACGCAGGTTAACGGTGACCTCTGCGAAGATGGTTTTGTCACCCTTGAAGTGCAGCCCACACTCTTGGATTTTGTATGGAGTACAGGGGACACTTCCCGCCAAATCACGGTTGACAATTCTGGCTGGTACACTGTGCATGTGGAAGCCGGTGAATGTGCCGCCGATGCGGGATTCACCATCGAGCCTTGTACACTTGAGCTGTTTATTCCGAATGCGTTCTCACCATCTCGCGTTGACGGTGTCAATGACATGTTCTATATCAACTGGCCTGCCCTCTCCAATGTTGAGAAATTCGAGATAAACATATACGACAGATGGGGTAAACTGGCCTTCCACTCCACTGACCCGCACTTCAAATGGGACGGGAAAATCAACGGAAAAGTCCCTGCAAACCACGTATTTACTTACAAAGTGTTCGTTTTGGGACGCAATGGCTTCGATTATGTGTTCAAAGGCACAATAACTGTGCTATAATTTTAGTATCTTTGCCGCTCCTTTTTAGGATTAATGACTATGAAGACTCATCTGAAAATAATAGTGTTTGCGATTGCTGTACTCTTACCTGCACTGCTACCGGCTCAGGAGAAAGTTGAATTCTACGCTGTGAACGAGGCATGGCAGGGAAGTCTTAACATCGGTGTTAACTCATTTTGGGGAGATGTTAATGACTACACCAACAAGATATTGCCCACCACGCCGTTCCAAAGTTCATTCTACCAGCAAAGATGTTTCGTGCTCGGCGGCTTTTTCGGCAAACGTCTGACCCCATTCCTCAATGTGAATCTTGAATTCAAACTTTCCAATCTTGCAGGCAAAAACTACAAGACCTCTATGCAGTTCTACTCCAGAATGAACAACGAGATTGTGCTGACAGCCACGCTTGACATTCTGGAACTCTGCAAAGTATATTCCTCCTGGTCAGTATATCCGCGCATCGGATTCGGAGTTTACGGATTCAAATCACGGGTATGGGACCCAAAAACCGGCAGGACAATAAACGCCTACCCAGTGCGCATAACCGGTGAGGAGACCGTTCAGCCGACAAATCCGACCCACTTACAATACACCTTCGCAATACCATTCGGCCTTGGTGTCGGCTACAGGATTCTGCCCGAACTCAACGTGTTTTTCGAAACATCAATGACATGGGTTAACTCCGATTTTCTTGATGCCTACGAATCAACCGCAAGGAAATTCGAAGGTGTGTGGACAAGCAGCATTGGTGTGAGCTACCAGTTCGATTTCCCGATAATAAGGACACATGCGAAAAAAGGCGGATATGAGGCTTACGACCCAGCGCTGAAAAAAGACAACACAGAAGAACAGTACAAGCGAATGCAGCAAAAATCATCAGTTATTCACAAACCTGTGAAATCACATTCAAAAAGTGCTGTAAAAGACAAAAAAATGAAGCGGAAGCAGTTTTCGATGTAATTTGTCAATTACCCCAACTTCATAATTTCCTCAAAGATCTTGTCGATAGCCTGCGGGCGCGCGAAAGTTTTTATGCTTTCAGACATTGCGGCGCGGCTGGCTTCGTCTTCAATCAACTCCATCAAGGCAGGGTACAGCTCCGTGGCTGCGGCAGAGTCAGCGATGAGCCGCGCCGCCCCCTTGTCAGCGAGTGCCTTTGCGTTCTTAGTCTGGTGGTCCTCCGCCGCATACGGGAACGGAACAAGTATGACCGGCTTGCCTACAATTGAAAGCTCTGAGATGGCAAGCGCCCCCGCCCGCGACACTATGACATCGGCAACACTGTACGCATAGTTCATCTTCCTGATGAACGGAACTATCTTTATATTCGAGTCGTTAAGATTGAGCAACTCCTGACTTATCGTCTTGTAATAACTCTCCCCTGTCTGCCAAATCAGCTGAATACCAAGTTTCTGAATATCAGCAATATGATGAGCCATACACTCATTAATGGTGCGTGCGCCCAAACTGCCGCCAACCACCAAAACAGTCTTCTTTCCCTTTTCCAAACCAAAAAACTGATAAGCCTCATCGTCTCTGTCTACCATGTTCAATATCTCATCTCTGACAGGATTTCCAGTCATGACAATCTTCTCAGCAGGGAAAAACTTCTCAAGCCCTTCGTAAGCCACACAAATCGACTTCACCGTTTTCGACAGGATCTTGTTTGTGACCCCGGGATAAGAATTTTGCTCCTGAATGATAGTCGGAATGCCGAGCTGTGCGGCGGCTTTCAGCGCGGGACCGCTTGCAAATCCCCCTACCCCAATCGCAACATCAGGATTGAAATCGCGGATTGTCTTTTTCGCCTTCCTCATGCTTTTCATAAGAACGAACGGCAGTTTCAAGTTACGCAAAATGCCTCGTGGCGAAAGAGAACGGCTTATCCCATATATAGTTAGCCCCACAATATTATAGCCAGCCTCTGGCACACGCTTCATCTCCATCTTGTCATCCGCACCGATAAAAAGTATATCAGCGTCAGGAATTTCACGTTTTATTCTGTTTGCGATTGCAACTGCGGGAAAAATGTGTCCGCCAGTGCCACCACCTGAAATCATAAATCTTTTCATAGCTTTATTTGTTATTCTTTGGTTTTATATTCTCTATACCTTAACTCTTTTTCAAATTCAAAAAGCAAATTTCTTAAAAAATCCAATTCATCTGTTGACAAATCATCAATTTTCTTCAAATTTTCAAGGAAATCTGGCATTTTTTCAAAGAAAAAGAGAAAATTAGCCTTTAAAGCATCTTCATCTGAAATTCCTTTCTCTTTCTGTTTCTGCTTCATATACTGCAAAATCCGCAGTCCGTCAGCTTTTTCGTGAAACGCCCGGGAAAAGCGTTCTGCGCTTGTGGCATTTTTGCGCAACGGCGACCACAAATCAGCATCGTGGAACTGGTTTTCGAGAAAAGTGATGAAATCCGTGGTTATATTTTCAGAAAAAAGTTGCGGAATCAGGTCGTAATTATGCTTTATTTCCTGAAAAAGAAGATGATGATAAATCGGATAGCTTTCCCAGTTGCCCGCGCGCCCCTTCACCATCGCGGGACCGGTTCCGAAGAAAACACGCTCCGAAAAACGCGCCGCCGGAAAGGCAACCCCATCGCACCAATTGCTCACATAATCCATCTTACGCAACTTCTGCAAAAGATAGAAATCCTCGCCGCTCTTCATCGGAGTAATGCCGCCAATCTTCCGCAGCGCTCTGACTCTCATCGCAATAGCTGAGCCAATCGCAGTAAACGCATACGGACTTTCTATAAGTGACATATTTATAAAATAACTCCGCATGTAAAGCTCATAACGCAAAATCGCACGGTTGGCATCATCTTCAGCGGTCAGTTTATGATAATACGGCATAGAAATGGTGTTCAACTTCTCATTTTCGCGAAATCTGTCACCTATAGACTGCAAATATGATTTCTCAAACAAAGTGTCCGAATCAAGACTGACGATTACATCATCATCATTGGCTATCTGTAAAATATTATCGAACAACACTTTACGAGCCATACCAACTCCATAGTCACGTCCCTTCCAGCCATGTTCGCGAGAAGATCTGTCAATGACATGAAGCTCAAATTTGTCAAATTGCGACAAATAGTCCAAAAGCTGTCGGTTTTCCTCGCATATACGCAATTTTTCCGGATTATTCCACCACTCATCAGGCTGGTTAACACAAACATAAACCGAAAAATTGTAACGACATGACTGCAGTGCAAGTGCCTCCATTGTCTGGGGCAGCGTTGCCAACTCGTCAAGAGCAGGAATGGCGACAAAAATGTGGGGAGACATAATCTATCGTTTCAACTGCCGCTGCACGCGTTCCAAATCCTCTGGCGTGTCAACAGCAATGTTTTCGTGGAAACACTCTGCGACCGAAATTGTATAGCCGTTTTCGAGCCAGCGCAACTGCTCCAATTTTTCAGAAGCCTCAAGAGATGAGACCGGCAGCTCAATAATACGCTTCAAAACCGGGTAACGATAGGCGTATATGCCAATATGCTTATATCTAACCACCTCATTACCAATATTTTCCCTTTGAAAAGGAATAGCATAACGACTAAAATATATCGTCTTGTTATTTGACGAGAAAACCACTTTCACCATATTCGGATTCTGAGGATCCTCATCAGGAGAGATTCTCTTCACGAGAGTAGCGATGTCTGTGTCAGGATCATCAAAACAACGCACAAGCAGATTTATTTCATCGGGGCGGATGAAGGGCTCATCTCCTTGAATATTGACCACAACATCGTCATCTGTAAGTTCCAACAGCCGTGCCGCTTCGCCGCAGCGGTCTGTGCCTGAGCGATGGTCGGGCGAAGTCATCACCACCCTGCCACCAAAATCCTCCACAGCCTTTCTTATTCGCTCGTCATCTGTAGCGACAGCCACATGCCGCAGCTCAGACTTTGAAGCCTGTTCATAAACCCATTGAACCATAGGCTTGCCGCCAATAAGAGCCAGCGGCTTGCCTGGAAACCGTGTTGACGCATAGCGCGCCGGAATCAATCCAACAAAAGACATTTCCAACCGTTACTTGAAAAGACCGAAAAGCTCGCTGTCAATCTGTTCTATAACATATCCGAAATCCTCAGGATTCTCGCCGAACTTGTAACGGTTCACATCAACAATAAGCAGTTTGCCGCTATTGTATTCCGAAATCCATTTCTCGTATCTGTTATTCAGATTGGTAAGATAATCAATACTAATTGAGTTCTCGTAGTCGCGGCCGCGTTTTGCAATCTGCTCCACCAAAGTTGCCACACTTGCGCGCAGGTAGATAAGCAAATCCGGCCCTTGCAGGAACTGGCACATCAGTTCAAACAGTGATGCGTAGTTCTCAAAATCGCGGGTAGGCATAAGCCCCATGTCGTGCAAGTTCGGGGCGAAGATGTTTGCGTCCTCATAAATCGTCCTGTCCTGAATGACATCTTTGCCGCCACGACGAATTTCCACAACTTGACGAAAACGGTTGTTCAAAAAATATACCTGAAGATTGAACGACCATCTCTGCATATCCTCGTAAAAACTTGCGAGGTACGGGTTGTTGTCAACACTCTCAAACATGGGTTCCCACCCGTAATGCTTCGCCAGCATTGTCGTTAATGTCGTCTTGCCTGAGCCTATATTTCCTGCGACTGCTATGTGCATAAATCTATTTTTTGGTGTTAATGATTGATTTTTTTGAGTTACAAAAGTAATAAAAAAACTAATCTCTTTTAACGTTTATTAATGTTTTTTCGGAAAAAAAACAGAAGCGAGAATACTAATCGCTAAAATGCTAAGAATGACCAACAAAGAGGTACTTGTCCCGATATGCACGTCGAACAAGAACGGAAGAAGCATTTTCACCCCGATAAAAGCGAGAAGCACCGACAGGCCAAGCTTCAGATAGTAAAACTTGTCCATAACACTCTCGAGCATGAAGAAAAGCGACCGTAGTCCGAGTATGGCAAAAATGTTGGAAGAAAATACAATATACGGGTCTTGAGTCACTGAGAAAATGGCAGGAATTGAATCGAAGGCGAAAATAATGTCAGAAAATTCAATTATAATAAGCACTATGAAGAGCGGAGTGCAAAGCCAGCGGCCGTCGACTTTCGTGAAGAAATCGTGCCCGTGAAACTGCGAGGTTGAGAGATTATACTTTGCGAGAAAGCGCACCGCCACATGGTTTTCGACATCAATGGTCTCTTTCTTGTTCCGCTGTACAAACATCTTCACAGCCGAATACAAAAGCACCACCCCAAACAGCACCAAAATCCAACTGAATTGCTGTATAAGTGCGGAAGCCGTAAAAATGAAAATGAACCTCATGACTATCGCGCCGAGGATGCCGTAGAAAAGCACACGGTGATAATAGATTTTGTCAACGCCAAACGCCATGAAAATCATAATCATCACAAAAATATTGTCAATAGAAAGGGATTTCTCTATCAAATAGCCGGTTATATACTCCATGGCCATCGCCCTCCTATACATCTTCACGCCATCGTCAAAGCCAACCCCATCAAAATTCAGGTTATGGTCGTGCTTAACATTCAGTTCCTGCAAATCATTCAAGGTTTCAGGGCCATGTATGACTTCTGCCTTGAAAAACAGGAAGCCCCAGAAAAGCAGCGCGACACCAATCCAGACCGCTGTCCACACCGCCGCCTCCTTAAATGATATTATATGGTCCTTCTTATGAAAAACACCAAGGTCAAGCACAAGAAGAAAAATCACAAAAGTGATAAAAAGAGTGATAAATAACAACTCGCTCATAACATTTCCATTTTTCGCACAAAAATAAAACTTAAAACAACGCGATATAACTTTTCATGCAAAAAAAACTTCTAAAAAAAAAGCCTTTCGTAACAATAATTAATGTATCTTTGGCAGTTTAGTATATACTATAATATAGTATCGTACAATGCATATTATAACATATTAATAATCAGAATAATAACAAAATAAAAATAACAACTAATGGTCAAATTAAACAAACTTGCAACCGCAATTTCGGTACTTTTAATTTCCATAACAGCACTGACTTCGTGCAATAAGGAAATCGCCGTAGCCCCTGCGATGTCTTTTGAGGGCCAAGCAGACCACACAATCAAGGAACTTCTCGCCCACGACACCTCCGACAGTCTTCCCGACTGGACAGTCACCGGCGTTGTCGTCAGCAACGACGAGCACGGCAACTTTTACAAGACACTCGTGATACAAGACGAGACGGCGGGACTCACCCTAAACATGGGCAACAGCTCACTCAGTACACATTATCCGATTGGGCAGCGCGTGTTCGTGAAATGCAACGGATTAGTCTTAGGGAAATCCTACGGTGCACAAGTCATCGGAATCGGCTCCTCCGCAAGTGTTGACCCGATTCCAGCATCTGCCGAATTCAAGTACATCTTCCGCCACGAAGTCCCGGAGCCGGAGCCAAGACCTTTCGTCATCACAAAAGACACCCCCGAAGACTCAATAGTTGCCCACCTGAACCAACTTGTCGAATTACGCCATGCGCAGTTCAAAGACGATGATTTCGGGAAAAAGATAGCCACTGGCGAAAAGGCTTACACATCATACGACATTGTGCTGAACGCCTGCCACTTGGCGCTGAACACAAGCAAATATGTTGACGAGTCAATAGCGAATGTCACAGTCCCTACTGACACAGGCTCTATCCGCGGCGTCCTCAACATTTACAAAACCTACGGAGCACCAACATACCAAATCACATTAAGAAGCATAAAAGACTTGAAATTCAAATGGACAGAAGATTATTATGACCTCAACGAACACCTTGACGAAAATTTATTCGGCTGGAGCCAATACCCGTCAGGTAATAACTGGGGAACTATCCAAAACAAGGCGTTCCAAATCGGAACAGGCGTTTCAAGCGCGGCGTGGCTCGTATCGCCAGCACTCAGCCTCTCCAAATACAATTCGGTATTTGTCCTATTCGACAGAATTGACAAAGACAACCTTGTGGAATTCTATTACACAACAGCCACATACTCAGGTACTATAAATTCAGGCGACTGGCACAGAATTGAATTAGCCGAATACACCGGAACGCAGTTCTCGCCGACAAAAGTCACAATCCCTGGCTCAGCCACAAACATAGCTTTCCGCTTCAAAGGAGGCGATAACAGCAAGGCCTATATACAGAATGTGAAGATACAAGGAATCTTACAATACTAATCACTTGTCAATCAAAGTCATAATGAAATCAAAAACAGGAACAATGAAAAGAAACAGCATAGCAATAGCATTATTAAGCCTGATTATCATGCTCACAGGCTGCAAAAAATATCAGGAACCTGAATATTCAATTCCAAAATACGATGGAAAGCCCGCGAACCGCACCATTGCTGACATAAAAGCGGCATACGACCCCGAAAAAGCCACCTACGACTCCGTGTGGACAGCCTCAACTGACTTTATAGTAGATGCCTATGTTGTAAGTTCTGACGAAGGCGGGAATTTCTATAAAGCCATCGTGCTTCAAGATGAAACTGGAGCCATAGAATTGGAAGTCAACGCTTCCGGACTTTACACACAATACGCTGTTGGTCAGAAAGTTTACATAAACTGCAAAGGTCTTTGCGTTGACATCTCAGGCAAAAAAATCAGTGGCGTAAAATACGGATATTACAGACTTGGCTGGATTTACCGTGACGCAGTCGGACAAATCAACGGTAACGATCTTTCAAAATATCTGACAAAAGACAGTCTTCCGAATCCTGCGAACGCGATTCCGATGGAAGTCAACGCCTCAAATGTAGCTATGCTTAACGCCACCGTGAAACTTCAGAACGACCCCAACGTGAGCAAACTCGTCCGCCTGAAAAACTGCCAATTCTCTCCCGGCGATGTTGGCAAACCTCTGTCAGAAGAGCTCTCCTCCACTGACCGCGCTATCTGGTCAATAGACGGCGTACCTGTTACAACCTTCGTAGTCAGAACAAGCAATTACTCTAAAATCAAAGGTCTTAAAATCCCTGACGGTCCGTGCGATCTCATCGGAATACTCTCAAAATACGGTCAGACCTACCAGCTTCAACTCCGTGTTCTTGAAGATATGGTGAAACTCTCGCCCGCACAGCCTGACAATAACAGAGGGAACAACTAAAGCCGCAATGCCACATTATAACTAAACAGCTGGCTCACAGCTTAAAAGTAATCTGGAAACAGCTAACAAAATTCTGAAATGGACTATAAATTCAACACTATAGAGGAGGCTGTCGAAGACCTGCGACAGGGTAAGTTCCTTATTGTCATTGATGATGAAGACAGGGAGAACGAAGGTGATTTCATCATTGCTGCAGAAAAGATAACACCAGAAAAGGTCAACTTCATGCTGACAAACGGGCGCGGCGTGTTATGCGCGCCAATGTCCTCAGAACGTTGCCGCGAACTGGAACTCGACATGCAAGTTGAGACCGAAAGCAACACATCGTTACATGGGACACCATTCACAATCACTGTTGATTTGCTTGGGCATGGCTGCACCACCGGAGTTTCCATGTCAGACCGCGCCGCGACAATAAAAGCGTTGTCAGACCCAACAATACGTCCTGAAAACCTCGGCCGTCCAGGGCACGTCAACCCGTTACGGGCAAAAGACGGCGGCGTGTTAGTGCGCGCCGGTCACACCGAAGCTACCGTTGACCTCGTGAAATTGGCGGGATTACAACCTGTCGGAGCTCTCATCGAGATTATCAACCCAGACGGAACAATGGCTCGTGTGCCACAACTCATTGAAGTTGCAAAGAAATTTGACATTAAAATCATAACTATCGCTGACCTGATAGCTTATAGAGTTAAGAATGAGACACTTATAAAACGAGAACAGGCAGTCCACCTTCCCACACAATGGGGCGATTTCGAGCTGATAGCCTATACTCAACACAACACCGACAATGTACACCTTGCCCTGAAAAAAGGCGAATGGGAGAAAGACGAAAGCGTGCTCGTGCGCGTACACTCGTCCTGTGCCACTGGCGACATCTTCGGCTCCTGCAAATGCGACTGCGGCGAACAACTCCACCGCTCAATGCAGATGGTGAACGAAGCGGGAAAAGGACTTGTGCTGTACATGAGTCAGGAAGGACGTGGAATTGGGTTGGTTAACAAGCTGAAAGCCTATCACTTACAGGAATTGGGACGCGACACCGTGGAGGCGAACCTCGAACTCGGCTTCCGCGCTGACGAAAGGGAATACGGCATCGGAGCGCAAATACTTCGAGACCTAAACGCCACAAAAATCCGCCTTATCACCAACAACCCAACCAAACGAGCCGGACTCACCGGACATGGAATTGAAATTGTGGAGACTGTCCCTATCATCATCGAGCCAAACAAAATAAATCTTCGTTATCTGAAGACAAAACAGGATAAAATGGGGCATAATCTTCATTTGAAATAATAGGATTTTTGCGCAAAAAAAATTATAACAAACTGAATACCAAGAGAATGAAAAAGATATTGATATTCTTTGCCGTAATATGCCTTCTTGCCGTTGGCTGCAACAAACAAGAAGGTGAGGGCGGCACCGGCGCAGTACAGGGCACCGTTCACCTCGTCCATCACCCTGACGACTGCTTCGACCTGCACACCGACACCGTGAACGCAGCAAAAACCGATGTTTTCATCATCTACGGCGACAACACCTATTTTAACGATGACGTGGAGACCGGTCCAGACGGATTCTTCAAGTTCAAGTATCTGAACCCCGGCACCTACACTGTATTCGCATACTCGACAAAACCGAGCGGAGAAAAAGTCGCAGTATCCGAAAAAATCACCATAAAACGCGGCGAGACCGGCACCGTCAACGACATTTACATCCATGACGGAAAAGCATACGGCACATCAATCATAAAAGGCACTGTGAAAGCCATTTACGTTGACGGTGCCGGCAACGAGATAGAGAACACCGTGATAACCGGCTACGCATACAACCAGCGCGTTTTCCTGAAACGCCAAAATGAAGCTGCCCATTTCGATGACACCCGCACCGGCATTGACGGAGTTTACGCATTCCAGAAAGTGGAGCCGGGCGAATACGAAGTCTTCACCACATCAATAACACAAGACGGTGACGAAATACCATATATTGTAAAGAAAAGCGTAACCGTGTCGCAAGCAGGCGAAATTGTTGAAGCCCCGACAATGACAGTCAGCATAAAACCTTAAGAACATGAAACTCAGAAGAATTTGCAGTTTATTTTTACTGATAATCGGCATAATAATTCCAGCAACAGCACAAGTGTCGCAAGCCACGTTAGCTAAGCGTGAGAAGCGCAAAAACCTGACTATCAAGGAGTGGAACACCAACGAAGCCACCAAAAGCAAGTATCTCGACCACGTCACGACATACGATGACAAAGGGCGGAAAACCGAAGAGACAGAATACGCCAACTACGGAATGAAATCAAGGACAACCTACGAATATGACGAACACGGGCTCTGTGTGAAAGAGGTTGAATACAACTCGCACAACAAACCCTGCCGAATCCGCAAATTCGAATACAACGCTGACGGAACTAAAAAGACACAATACAACTACCTGCCCAACGGCAAGTTAGAAACCACAAAAGTCTTTGAATACATATTCAAATAATAGTGTTCCATTTCAAGCATTTCTCACTTTACCATGAAAACAGTTCCATAAAAATAGGGACTGACAGTGTTTTGCTTGCCACTGCCCCCACCCTGCCAGACGCACAAAGTGTGCTTGACATTGGCTGCGGTTGCGGCATAATCGCTTTCGCAACAGCCTTCCGTCTCAACAAACTGTTTCCAAATTCACAACATAATATTATAGGTATTGACATTGACGGCCCCTCGATAGAGGACGCACGCCGCAACCTTGATTTTTTTCCGAAAAGCGAGAACCAGCGTATTGATTTTATCAAAACAAGTTTACAAGAATATTCAAAAACAGGAAATAAATTCGACCTTATTGTCTGTAATCCGCCATTTTTCATCAACTCCCTCAAGCCCTCCACCGAGCGCAAGCGGCAAGGAAAACACAGCGACAACAACCTTAGTTTTAAGGAATTGGCAGACGCTGTCACAGAACTGCTAACACCAAACGGGCGTTTTCATCTTATCTTGCCGACAAATGAAAATGACATATTTAACACTCTTATAGTCAACAAATTGCATATTATACACGAGACAGAGATAATTCCTGTCGCTGGGCAGCGGGCAAACAGGCGAATAACGGTGTACGCAAGATACGGAGCCACGCCGCCGAGTCACGACACGCTGACAATCAGAACCTCAGAGGGCTCATACACAGAAGAATACAGAGATATTACAGCTGATTTTTTGTTTGTGAAATGAATCACGATTCCATTTAAAGAGAGTTAACAAACAATCATCTCATATTTTACGGCAGCGTAAAATGCTGCATGGTTGTACCGGTGCCATTAACCGTAAAATAGACGTTCTTCCCGTCAAAATAGTTCACGCCACAGAACTGCCGTTTCTTGCTGTCCTGCAACATCACAAGCTGCTTCTCCGGCCCCGCGTCTGTAAGTTTCGCCATAACAGTACAATACTCCTGCATTTTGAATAATCCATTATATGTTGCAGCACCTTTTCCTGAATCAAAATTGGCTTTCGACTCATTATACACGATATATACATCATTTTTGAAAACAATAGGAGAAAATGATGTATTCTTATCCACTAAATTTGTACGCAATCCATTAAATTCATAATCAGCGTAAAATTCGCCCACAATAATTTGGTGGTTTTTGAGCATAGGTGACGCCAATACTTCTCCATCTGAAGCAAAATGCTGATACACAACATTTCCCACATGAATTCTATCGTATGAACCATTATTTGAAGATACATGATATTGCCCATAATGATGACCTATCATCATAATTGAACCGTCCTCCAGCTGCTGCAAAAAACAGCATTTTGTCCTATAAGTTAAAAGAACACTGAGATCTGTATATTCCCGTGGCGCAACCTGCTCCTCGCTGAGAGCACGCACTTTCACCTTCGACATCTCCATAGTCTTCGTGTCAATAAAACAATGGAAGAAGGCGTCTGTCGTATGGCTTGTCGGCGATGTGTAATAGCCGCCGATGAAATAATTGCCGTTTTTAAGCGCGCACATCTTCATGGAATTGATGATTCCCTCCTCAAACGGAAGACCGACACTCTCTGTGTAGGAGTCTGTGCAAAGCACCACTTGAATCGCTGTACTCACAATTTCCTTCCTCTGCACCTCGCCCGTCAGCAGCAGCAGAGCGACCTCGCCATCGTTGTTAACCACAAGATCCTCAACGGAAAAATTGCCGCCAAAGACTTCGGGTGTTATTATTTTATACAGTATCTCCTCACCTTTCTCATCAAAAACCAAAATGCGCATTTCGCCCGCCAGACCTTTCTTGTTGACTACATAAAACATGAACGCGTGCTTGGTCCCGTCCGGTGAAACAGCTGCACATTCCTTCGTGTATGAGCGTCTCTCCAATTTAATTGACAACCGTGTCTTGTTTTCAATCACAGAGCCATCTTTCTTTATCGTCGTTGTTATCAGTTTCTGCCCCTCTTTTCTCGTATCCTGATAGTACAAGGCAAAAATATTGTCTCCGACTCCAAAAGAGAACAGTCCCCTGTAGTCTATTGGAAGCTCCACAAATTGATGCTCCAGTTTGTTTGTCTTTTTATTATATGTCAATATGTTATGCCGCCAATTCTTTTTGCCCTCCACAATGCGCGCATACTGCCAATACGTACTAAAATACATCGTAAACTTATCGCCGTCATCGCCGACAACATTTATATGCGCGTTTGTCGGAGCATAATACGCGACAAAGGAATTTTCATTTGGTGTGCACAATGGGGTTTGTGGGAAAACAATACCTGATGTTATAACTGCAAACAGCAGGAAAATAAATATTTTTTTCATAACGATTATTTTTCCGCAAATATATAAAAATTATTTACAAAAAAAATATCGAGGGATAATTGTTTTGGACACACTGTAGAGACGCTCCATGGAGTCTCTCTACACGAAAATTATTAAATCGTGAATTTTACGGCAGCGTAAAATGATGCATAAAAGTGCCGGATCCATCAACCGTAAAATAGACGTTCTTCCCGTCAAAATAGTTCACTCCGCAGAACTGCCGTTTCTTGCTATCCTGCAACATCACAAGCTGCTTCTCCGGCCCCGCGTCTGTAAGTTTCGCCATAACAGTGCAATACTCCTGTTTCTTGAAGGGGCCGTCATACGTTGCCGCTCCTTTTCCTGAATCAAAATTGGCTTTCGACTCATTATACATGATATACACATCATTTTTTGAGACAAAGGGAGAAAAAGATAGATGCTTATCCACAAAATTGATATATAATCCGTTAACAGCAAAATCTGAATAAAACTTTTCGGCAACTATCTGATGATTTTTAAGCATCGGGGTCGCAAGCACCTCCCCGTCAGAGGCAAAATGCTGATAAACAATATTTCCAACATGCAACCTATCATGCGAATCGGTCTCGGCATAGACATGGTATTTTCCGAAATGATTTCCTATCATAATAATCGAGCCATCTTCCAACTGTTGCAAAAAACAGCATTTTGTCTTGTAAGCCAATAATATACTGATATCTGTAAACTCTTGTGGAGCGACCTGCTCTTTGCTAAACTCACGTACCTTTACACTTGAAAACTCCCGAGTTTTCGCATCAACAAAGCAATGGAAAAAAGCGTCTGTAGTCTTGCTTTTCGGTGATGTGTAATAGCCGCCTATGAAATAATTGCCGTTTTTAAGCGCGCACATTTTCATCGAATTAATGATTCCATCTTCAAACGGCACGCCAATACTCTCTGTTCCCTCAGCAGAGCAGACAACAACCTGAACCGCTGTGCTAACCATATCATTCATACGCACTTCGCCTGTCAGCAGCAACAATGCAACCTCACCTGAATTATTCACAACAACATCCTCAAGAGAGAAATTTCCTCCATATATTTCAGGCGAAATGACTTTATGCAACACCTCCCCGCCTTTCTCATCAAATGAAAAAACATGCATTTCACTGACCTTATTATTATTATTTATAATATAAGACACCAAAGCATGTTTTGATCCGTCAAGAGAAACTGCAGTCAAATCCTTAGTATATGAGCGCTTGTCAACCGGCAACGATAACCGTGTCCTACATTCAGCCTCACCACCATTTTTAGGCACCATCGCAGTGATTAATTTCTGCCCCTCTTTTTTCGTATCCTGATAATACAAGGCGAAAATATTGTCTCCGACTCCGTAAGCAAACAATCCCCTATATTCAGCTGGAACATTCACAGTATGATTTTCCATCTTGTTCGTCTTTTTATCGTATATTGAGATATTATGGCGTGGAAATTTCGCGCGGCGACCATTATATGTGTATGAGCTATAATATGCAATGAACTTATCCCCGTCATCGCCGACAATATTTATATGCGCGTCTGTCGGATCGTAATTTGGCACCGAAGTCTCTTCACTTGGGTTACACAATGGGGTTTGTGGGAAAGCATTACCTGATGCTATAACTGCAAACAGCAGAAAAATAAATGTTTTTTTCATAGCGATTATTTTTTTGCAAATATATAAAAAATATTTAACACAGAAAATATCGGGAAATAATTGTTTGTGGACGCACCTCAGAGACGTGCTATGGCACATCTCCACACGAGAATTATTAAATCGTGAATTTTGCGGCGCACCAACGGTTTTTCTCCTTGTGGGATATATATTTCATATTCAACCCATTACAACATTCCGTGATAATTGGGAGGTCGGTATCGGCGTAGAAACCGCTGAGGAAAATCACACCGCCGGGGTTCAGCGCCTGCGCGTATGCATGCATGTCGTTCAACAATATGTTACGGTTGATGTTTGCGATGATGATGTCGAATTTTTCCGTTCCGATACTTCCGGCGTCACCAAGTACAACCGTCATGTCTGTAATGCCGTTTTTGGCGTTGTTCTCCACATTATTGCGGTATGCCCATTCGTCGTTGTCAATTGCCACGACCTTCGCTGCGCCGCGCTTGTGTGCGAGAATCGCCAGAACACCGGTCCCCGCGCCCATATCAAGCACCTTCTTGCCTGCGATTTCCTCATCAAGCAGATACTCTATCATCTGCGAAGTGGTCTCGTGGTGCGCCGTGCCGAAACTCATCTTCGGCTCAATGACAATCTCATATTTCGCATCGGGGCGCGGCTGATGGAACGGCGCGCGGATATAGCAGCTGCCAATCATCACCGGCTCGTAGTTCGCCTCCCAAACCGCATTCCAGTCGCGCGACTCCACCTTCGACAGCGTATAACTCGCAGTAACCGGAAAACCGTGGCTTTCCATAAGATTCTTCACTGCGTCAGCATCATATTGATCCTCACGCACATAGCCGCACAACTCGTTTTCATCTTCGCCGTCACAAAAACTGTCAAAACCGATTTCACCCAACATTGAGGCAAAAACATCTTTCCAAGGCTCGACTTCTGAAAATCTTACCTTAATCTCTATAAAATCCATAAAATGAACCAATTAAACTATTCTTCGATATATTTTCCAGCGTTATTGAACCAAAGGGTCTCCAATTCTGTAGATTTCTTCGGTTTGATGACAACTTTATAATATCTCTTCTTATCTGATTTCGTAACAGAATAATACTCAACGACTTTTGCGCCTTTGGCATTTTGTTTGAGATAAGTCTCGATATTTGGTGTGATATTTTCCGGATTAAGCGAAGAGTGGGTTTCAAGAAGTGTGCCGTCAGCGGCGAAAACGCAGATTGTCTTCCCCTTAGTGCTGTTGAAATTCACCTCATATTTTCCCTCATCAAGCTCATTCCAAATCGGAGAGACGACACGCGGGTATTTTGTCTTGAAAGCCTGCTCCACTGCCTGTGGGATATCGCTTTGTGCTCCGCCAACTGCCGGGGTGCTGGCATCATCAGCACCACCACTCTCCTTCTTCAGAAATTTTCCTTCCTTGTTAAAGTACAGTATCTCAGACATATTGCTTATTCCATCAGCTTTGACAACGATACGGTAAACCTCACCGAAATCATCATCAGAAACAAGCGTGCAACTTTTGTAAACGTATGAAGGATAGTTCAGCGAAACATACGACTGTATAGCGCTTGGCAGCTCCTTCGGCTTGAGCTCACCAGTGCCATCAGCCTTGTCCATTTTAGCATAATAGCGATCCAACGACTTATCCTCCTTTGTGCCATAAGCGCCTTCCATATTCACATCAGCCTCAATGGTCTTTATCAGTTTTCCGGTTTTGTCGAAAATGATTGTAGTTTTCAGTTTTTGTTTATAATTCGCTTTTTCATAGATAGATACATAAAATTTATCCTGCTTGTCCGCACGAAGTTCCTTGGTTGCGTCAGCGAATTTATAGCCTTTGTAATACTCTTTTATATGTTTGAGCATATTGCCTGTAACCTGCTCTTCGGCAAGCGCAATGAGGGTTTTCTGCCAAAATCCCGACTGTGTGATATAAATCTCGTTAGCCTGAGCCTTGGTAGTGCATTTCGCGACATAGACCGTGTCTCTGAGATACCATTTGAGGTCTTCGGGGCGTTGTGCCTTTTTGGTAAGGGTCTTAGTAACAGCTGCGGGCACCGCAGATGCGTCAATAGTGCTTTCCACCTTTTTAGGCTGCTCCTGCTTTGCAGGTTTTGGCTGTTTTTCAGGTTTCGGGGCTTTCTCAGTTTTTTCCGCTTTAGGCTCCGTATTTTTTTCAGACGGCTTATTAGTCTGGGCGGTTGGCTTTGTAGTCTCAACTCCTTCCGGGTCAATACGTTCCATAAGTTTGCCTTCTGCTGTAAAAGTCAATATTGAAGGTTTTGCCCCAACAGCGTCCAAACGGGCTTCAATAAGGTAATGGGTTTTCATCTCCGGCTTCTGCTGGAGATATGCGCCTGATATGAGATAGTTTTCGTAATTACTTTGCACATAATCCGTTATGGTTGCCGGAAGTTCTTTCTTCGAAATTGCAGAGAGAGTCTTCAACCATTCGCCCTTGTTTGAGAAATAGGCTTTGGTAAGAAGTCCGTCCTCCTTGAAAGTCGCGACGAAGTCGTTGTTTTCCAAAGTCCACGCAGTGACTTTCACGCCCGGGTGCTCATAGTCGAGTGCCTGAATGACATCATCGGGAATATCTTCCGGGGCGAGCTTGTTCTTTTGAGCGTAAAGTGGTGATAATAAAGCGAATACAAATTGCAAACAAACAAAGGAAATGACAAGTGTTCTAATTTTCATATCACTGTTTTTAAAATAATTGCCAAAAGTACAATTTTTTTCTTTAATTCCGACATTTTTTCGCCCAACATATAAAAAAAGTTTTTACTTTTGCACATTGAATTTATAAAGACAAACATTAAAAGTATTATTCATTAAAAACAAAACATTATGAAAAAAATCTTTACACTTTTGTTCTGCGGTTTCGCATTTGTAGCCGCTAACGCACAATCAGTTGATTATGAATTGGTTGCATTCCTTTCAGACACCTCTCAAAGTGCTTCTATGATCACAGAAATCAACCTTGGTCCAAATGATGATTTGAACCCGATTTACTTGTTGAGCAACAATGGTCCTGATGTCATTGCCTCGACTGACACTCTTTATACAGACATAACAATTGAAGGGCAGCCGTTTGGCTCAATGTACATTCCAGGCTCATATCTCCAGGGTTTTACATCAGGGACGCAAACACTAATGTATGGTGACCAACCATTAGCTACAGCCGCACAAATTGACCAAATAATGACCTATTTCAACATCACTTCAGGTCAATTCAATATGTGCTACGAAGTGCGCATAGGTGGTGTTGCCACTGACCCTGTCCCTGCAAACAACAAAAAATGCATCACTGTCAAACGCAGTAATGTCGGCATTGACGGCTTCAACGCTGAGGAAATCAATGTTTACCCGAACCCGGCAACAAACGTCATCAACGTTGCAAACGCTGATAACGCACAGGTTTCAGTATTCGACATCAACGGCAAACTGATGGTTTCTGTTGAATCAGCTTCAGCAAACCAGACGATTGACGCTAGCAACTTCGCAAACGGTCTCTATTTCGTCCGTATCACCGATGGCAACAACGTAGTTACAAAGAAAATCAATGTGGTGAAATAATATTTTCCACGTTTCCGATACGAAGGGCGGCTGTCACAGTCGCCCTTTCTTTTTTTTTCACAGGGAATGCCTTTCTTTCAGAAGATTTGACCATATTTGCAGTTGAAAATAACCTCGAACCATGAAAATATATTCCCTAACTCCTAACTCCTAATTCCTAACATAAAAATTTCATTCAAACATATATTCATTTCATTTTTTTGTATTTTTGCAGGGTAAAACAAAATATTAATTTAAAAATTTCAACTATGAAAAAGATTTTTACAATTTTAGCAATGTGCTTTGGCGTTTTCGCATTGAACGCACAAAACGCTACAATCGTCCTCACAGCTGGTGATGTTTGGGGAGACGGAACTGGGTATCAAATGTTGTTTGACAAAGACACTTTGGCACTGGATGACAGCTTAAGCATTAAAGCCCTGACTACAAGTTGTGGGTTGGCTTATGACGCTACTATATGGGACTATACAATCCCTGCAAATGCAACTGGAACTGATGCTGCGGTCATTATTAACAATTCAGGCACTCTCCAACTTTCTGAAGGGTGGTATGACTATATTATCTTAAATCCTGGTTGTACTAACTACAGCACAATCTATATAGCTTCCATTTATTGCGACGCTCCTTATGCTCGTATGTATTTTGAAGCAGGTAAAACTTATACATTTTCACTGGCATTAGGCTCAAATGACTATGACTGCACCACCATCACCGTTACTGATAGCGAAACTCCGACTGACCCGAATGTTAGCATTTCAGAGAACAACACTCTGACATTTGGTCTCTACCCGAACCCGGCAACAGAAGTTCTGAACATTCAGGCAACCGATGTCAAGAACATTGAGATTGCAAACCTTCTCGGTCAGACAATTCTCACAACAAACGTACAGAAAATCGACGTTGCGAACCTGACAAATGGCGTATATTTCGTCCGTGTCAATTTCAACAACGGCACTGTCTCAACACAGAAATTCGTGAAGGAATAATCCTTTTTTTAAACGATAAACGAAAAACGCCAGCCGAAAGGTTGGCGTTTTTGTTTGTCATAATAAAACCGGAAATATATGCGCAAAATCGGCGTTGAATGCCGATTTTGCGCATTGTGTTTTTGGCGCGGAACATTTGTAGAGGCGTTCCATGGAACGCCTCTACGGTGAACAACGATTCCACGCCGATTTTTGCGCATTATGTTTTTGGCGCGGAACATTTGTAGAGGCGTTCCATGGAACGCCTCTACGGTGAACGACAATTCCACGCCATTTTTTGCACATTATGTTTTTGTCGCGGAACATTTGTGCACAAAAAAATTGATTAATTTTGTAAATATTAATTAATTTTATATATTTGCACAAATATTATCACAATGGATGAGATACATTTTAGGAACAAATATCGTGTTACAACCACAAGGGCAGCATGGCACAATTACAACGGTGGTGCATATTTTATAACAATTTGCACAAAAAACAGGATCCCCTATTTTGGCGAAATTTACGACAATGAAATGCATCTGTCTCTCATTGGAAATTATACACAACAACAACTGCAAAATATATCATCGCATTATTCGTTCGCAGAAATCCCATTATGGGTAGTGATGCCAAATCACCTGCACACAATTGTGCTGATTGACCATAACAACATTCCCTACGAATTACGAAATGTAGAGGCGTTCCATGGAACGCCTCTACGGGGGGAAAAATCCATCACATACGCAACACAAATGCAATCATGGCTATCTGTTGTAATTCGCCAAT
>CACYHL010000013.1 GCA_902774205.1 uncultured Bacteroidota bacterium
TCAATTCGCCACGCACCTTGGCAGCCGTGTCTTTCAAGGCCGTGCGCAACGCAAGCGTACTGTCCTTCAATTCGCCACGTACTTTGGCAGCCGTGTCTTTCAAGGCCGTGCGCAGTGCAAGCGTGCTGTCCTTTAATTCTCCACGCACCTTGGCAGCTGTGTCCTTCAAGGCCGTGCGCAACGCAAGCGTGCTGTCCTTCAATTCGCCACGTACTTTGGCAGCCGTGTCTTTCAAGGCCGTGCGCAACGCAAGCGTGCTGTCCTTTAATTCGCCACGCACCTTGGCAGCTGTGTCTTTCAAGGCCGTGCGCAACGCAAGCGTGCTGTCTGCAAGCTCACTGCGGATATTAGCTTTGGTAGTATCTAATGAATATCTTATGCTTGTAGAAGAATCCGCCAACTCTGCGCGAATCTGCGTCTTCACAGTGTCTATCTGGTATCTTATCGATGTCGCGGTGTCCGCCAACTCTGCGCGAAGGTTTGCCTTCGTGGTGTCGATTGTGTATCTTATGTTTTTCGCTGTATCCGCCAATGCGCTGCGGAGTGCCGCTGACGTGTCTGCCAACTCAGCACGGATTTGGGTCTTTACTGTATCTATTTGGTATCTTATGCTTGTTGCTGTATCCGCCAACTCTGCGCGAATCTGCGTCTTCACAGTGTCTATCTGGTATCTTATTGATGTCGCGGTGTCCGCCAACTCTGCGCGGATTTGGGTCTTTACTGTATCTATTTGGTATCTTATAGAATATGCTGTATCCGCCAACTCGTTGCGAATGTGTGTCTTGACCGTGTCAATCATGTACAGGATTTCCTTCATGGTCTTACCATTGGGGTTCAGTATTTCAGCCGCAACCGCGTATGGCACAGCTTTCACTGGCGCAATCGGTGAGACTATTGACTGTCCGTTGAAAGTGATAGTGGTTCTCACACGGGCATCGTACCATTCCACTGCCCAAAACTCACCTATACCATGTGTTGAGTCGCCAAGCTGAAGCGTGAGCAGACCGTTCGCATTGGTCGTCAAGCCAGTGTAGTTTTCCGTGTATATCACGTTGTTGGAAGCGTTCATCACCTCCCATTTGAATGAGATGTTACTGCCATTTGTCACCAAATGGTTGTTCGTGTCTCTCACAACAACTTGATAGGAAAATTTAGGAGTTGACTGCGCCATAGCTGCTACGGCAATCATTCCTAACATAAAAAGCATCAAGATTTTTTTCATAGTGTTTTATTTTTATTTTCTTGTTATATTTTTACCATTTCTTTATTAACACTTATTACGCAATTTATGTGCAAAAATACAAGAAAATCAAATAGGATTTTATACTGTTAACATTTTTTATTTCACTATAAATCAATATTTTAAAATAAAATATTCAACATCACTTGTCAAATACGCCGGATTTTTGTAATTTTTTCCTAAAACAATGGCAAATGTGTAAAAAAGCAAGGTATATCAGCTTCTATTAATAACAACTGTGGAATTTTTCAAATTTGATTTTTGAATAACCATAATTCTGTTTTCAGTGCAAATGACTGCAAGATAAAAAGATATAATCCCGAAAAATAATGTATTTTTGCCGAATATAAAACTATTGCTATGGCGAAAAGGGTTTTAATGGCGATGAGCGGCGGAATCGACAGCAGCGTGTCGGCTCTTTTGCTTTTGGAACAAGGTTTTGAGGTGGTCGGGGCGACATTCCGCACGTTCGACTACATTAAGGAGTCGTGCCTCGCCCGCGAAAAGGGCTGCTGCTCCGTGGAAAGCATCATGGAGGCGAAACATTTCGCGGAATCTCTTGGAATTGAGCATCATATATTGGATTTCCGGCAGATTTTCCGTGAAAATGTCATCTCAAATTTCGTCAGTGAATACCAAGCCGGGCGCACCCCGAACCCGTGCGTGCTCTGCAACTCGCATATAAAATGGGGCGAACTTTTGTCAGCCGCCGACCGCTTCGGCTGCGACTATATTGCTACGGGCCATTACGCCCAAATATCTGAATATCAAGGACATCATTATCTAAAAACTGCTGCCGACACTCATAAGGACCAAACATATTTTCTCTGGATGCTTACAGAAGAGAACCTGAAACGGACAATTTTTCCTTTAGGCAATTATAAAAAGCAGGAAGTGAGAGAGATAGCCATGCAACATAACCTAAAAAAATTGGCGGAAAAAAGCGAGTCACAGGAGATTTGTTTTATCCCTGACAATGATTACAGACATTTTTTAGCCGAACAAGGTTGTGAAATTCAAGAGGGTGATTTTATTGATAATCAAGGAAATAAAATAGGAAAGCACAAGGGGTACTGCAATTATACAATCGGGCAGCGCAAAGGTCTCGGCGTGGCTTTCGGAACGCCGAAATATGTCACGGGAATTGACGCCGCAAAAAATGAAGTAACTCTCGGCGACCGCGATGATCTTTTCACGACAGAAGTCCGTGCTTCGCAGGTGCGTGTCCGCGATATTGACTGGCTGCGCTCTTCGCCGGAAGTCTTAGCCCGCATTCGCTACAAATCGCCCGCAACAGAAGCCACCCTCCGCTTTTCTGACGATTTCGCGAACGACAACGCCGCAACGCTGACATTCACCGAGCCCGTATGGGGCGTCACCCCCGGCCAATCGGTGGTGATTTACAAAAACGGTTTGGTTGTTGGCGGCGGTATTATATTGTAAAATACCCGAAAATTTATTTTTTCACAAACGCCTTGGAATCCCCCCACGCGTTGTACAGAATTTCGTGTTTGATTGATTTCATTCGCAGGTCAAGGCAGGAGGAACATTGTTCCGGTTTGTCGCCGACACATGCCTTGTCGGGATAGATAAGATAATCCTCACGATATTTGTTAGGTGTCAGGTTCGGCATGATGACATTCGCGCCCGCCAAAACCGCCTTCTCGCGACCAAGTGGGTCAACAGTTTGGGTTGCAGTCGCCGCCACCATGTTTATCTCCGGCATCATCAGCCGCAACACCGCTATCATCTTGAGGGTCAGATTCATTCTATCCTCAACAGAAGGAATCTCGTCTGCATACTGATAAAGCGGCGTGTCTGGATGCGGAATGAACGGTCCCATTCCAACCATCGCCACATCTTTTTTTCTGAAGAAAATCAGGTCATCGGCAAGGTCGTCAACAGTCTGAAACGGCAGCCCAATCATCACACCTGTTCCAGTTTGATAACCGATAGAAAGCAGAGTGTCAATACAATCCAAACGTTTTTTGAAATCGTGGGTGGAATCATTCGGATGGATTTTGTAATACAGATTCTCATTCGAGGCCTCAATCCGCAGAAGGTACCGGTGCGCGCCAGCTTCAAACCATTCACGGTAAACCTCGGCGGTCTGTTCCCCAAGCGAAAGCGTAATTCCCAAAGCACCGTCTCCAATTTCCTTTATCCTTTTGATTAACAGTGTTATACGGTCTGTAAAAGCTTTGTCATTTCTCTCACCACTCTGGATTGCCACGGAGCCGTAGCCGAGCTCGTATGCCAACTTTGCGCACTCAATCACCTCGTCATCAGTCAGGGAGTAACGCTCAACCAACTTGTTTCCGCTGCGAACACCACAATAGAGGCACGATTTTCTGCAAATGTTACTCAGCTCTATCAGTCCTCGAAGATGAATATAATTATCTAATTTAGAAAGCTTTACAGCTAACGCTTTATCAAGAAGGAGTTTCATCTCATCTCCTTCAGTCAAAAGCAAACTCTTTATATCGTCTTTTTCAAGATATTGCTTTTCAAGAATTTCCTTAATCATATAAAATCATTCAGAAATCACTGATTTACAATACAATATTCACAATTTTCTTTGGAACAACAATCACTTTTTTCGGCGTTTTGCCATCAAGCCAGCGGGCAGCGTTGCTATCAGCGAGCACCGCAGCTTCAATGTCTTTCGGATTCATATCAGCAGGAAATTCCTTCTGGAAACGGACCTTGCCGTTGAACGAAACCGGGTAGGTGACAGTACTTTCCACAAGATAATCGGGATTAAAGAGCGGGAACGCCGCCGTGAGAACCGAATCCTCATGACCGAGCAAATGCCACAACTCCTCTGCGACATGCGGTGCGTATGCCGAAATAAGAACCACCAACGGCTCAAGGATTTTGCGCTTGCGGCATTTCAAATCCGTGAGCTCGTTTGCAGCTATCATAAAACAACTTACAGCTGTATTGAAAGAGAATTTCTCGTTATCTTCCTCTATTTTCTTGATGGTCTTGTGCAAAACCTTGTACTCATCTTTCGTAGGCTCATCGTCAGTGACCGCGAAATTACCGCCCGCCTCAAAATAGAGACGCCAGAATTTCTTGATGAAACGGAAAACGCCTTCAATGCCGTTTGTGTCCCAAGGTTTTGCCAACTCAATCGGTCCAAGGAACATCTCGTACATACGCAGCGTGTCAGCTCCGTATCTCTCCACAAGGTCATCAGGATTCTGGACATTATATTTCGACTTCGACATCTTTTCGACCTCCCAGCCGCAGACATATTTTCCATCTTCCAAAACGAATTCCGCCTCCGCAAACTCCGGCCTCCATTTTCTAAATGCCTCTATATCAAGGATATCATTGCTGACAATATTAACATCGACATGAATCGGCTGGGTTTCGTAATCATTTTTCAAACCCAAAGAGACAAACTTGTTAGTGCCGACAACACGATATACAAAATTTGAACGTCCCTGAATCATGCCCTGATTTATAAGTTTCTTAAACGGCTCTTCCTTGCATGCGAGCCCGATGTCGAAGAGGAACTTATTCCAGAAACGGGAGTAGATAAGGTGACCGGTCGCGTGTTCCGCACCGCCGACATAAAGGTCAACCTCCTGCCAATAGCTGTTCGCCTCTTTCGAAAAATATTCGTTCTCGTTGTGCGGATCCATATATCTGAGATAGTAGCCGCTTGAGCCGGCGAATCCGGGCATGGTGCAGGTTTCCAGCGGGTAACCATCTTTCGTCTTCCAATTCGCGGCGCGTGCCAAAGGCGGCTCTCCTGTTTCAGTCGGCAAAAACTTGTCAACCTCCGGCAGAAGCAGCGGCAATTCTTTCTCGTCCAACATATACGGACAACCGTTTTTATAATAGGCAGGGAACGGCTCGCCCCAATAGCGCTGACGGCTGAAAATGGCATCACGAAGTCTGTAATTAACTGTGCCATACCCTATTCCCATCTCTTTAACTTTATTGATGATAACTATACCAGCCTCTTTGACCGTCATACCATTTATAAAGTCTGAATTAACAACAGTGCCGTCTTTTGTCTCGAACGCCTCCTTTGTAATGTCGCCGCCCGCAATCACTTCACAGATAGGAAGTTGGAAATGTTTCGCGAAAGCGTAGTCGCGGCTGTCGTGCGCCGGAACCGCCATAATGCCGCCCGTGCCGTAACCGGCAAGCACATACTCAGCAACCCAAACCGGGATTTTCTCCTGTGTGAACGGATTGACAGCGTACGCCCCTGTAAAGACACCGCTCACCTTTTTCACGTCCGCCTGACGCTCGGTCTCGGAACGGTTGCGCGCCCAATTGACGTAGCTGTCAACTTCAGCTTTTCTGTCGGCTGTGGTAATTCTCTCTATCAGAGCATGTTCCGGACATAACACCATAAAACTCACGCCGAAAATCGTATCGGGGCGGGTGGTGAAAATATCCAAAGTTTCAGTATGGTTTTCGATTTTGAAACGGATAAAAGCGCCTTCGCTTCTGCCAATCCAGTTGCGCTGAATTTCTTTCAGGGAGTCGCTCCATTCAAGGGTTTCGAGTCCGCGGAGGAGGCGGTCGGCGTATGCGGAAACGCGCAAAATCCACTGTTTCATCAACTTGCGTTCCACGGGAAAACCGCCGCGCACCGAAAGGCCATTGACGACCTCGTCATTGGCGAGCACACAACCGAGTTTCGGACACCAGTTCACCCACGTCTCAGCAATGTAAGCAAGGCGGTAGTTAAGCAAAGTCTCCTGTTTTTCCTCCTCGCCCATTGCGTTCCACTCGGCAGCGGTGAAGGTCAAAGGCTTGGTTTGCGCCGCCGCAACATTCTCTGTACCAGACTTTTCAAACTCCGCAATCAGGTTCTCTATTTTTTCCGCCTTATCAGTTTTCTTATTATAATAATGTTTAAACAACTGAATAAAAGTCCATTGTGTCCATTTGTAATAGTCGGGGTCACAGGTTTTGAACTCCCTGTCCCAATCGAATGAAAAACCGATTTTGTCGAGTTGCTCACGGTAGCGGTTTGCGTTGGCGTTAGTGGTAACAGCAGGATGCTGGCCTGTCTGAATGGCGTACTGCTCCGCCGGAAGCCCGAAAGCGTCATAACCCATAGGGTGCAGCACATTGAAACCCTTCTGCCGTTTGTAGCGCGCGTAGATGTCGGAGGCGATATAGCCGAGCGGGTGTCCCACGTGCAACCCCGCCCCTGACGGATACGGGAACATGTCAAGCACATAGAATTTCGGCTTGGAATTGTCAATTTCAGTTTTATAAGCTTTAGTATCTCGCCAATTATTCTGCCATTTTTTCTCTATTTCTGTAAAAATGTATTCCATATAGTATTAATTTTAAGCGTGATAATATGTTAAATTTGTAGAGACGTTCCATGGAACGTCTCTACATTTAATATCACCGAACCCTTATGCTTTTCCCTTCTCGGATAAAGTCGCTCTTCATGCCATTTAGTTTCTTTATGGCGTTGACGGTGGTACGGTATTTTCTCGCTATTGTCGATAAAGTCTCGCCTGCGCGGATTTTGTGATAGACACGCTGTCCCGAATTTATCTGTTCCTGTTCTTTCTGCGCGGCAATCACCCGCTTCTCCGCCTCTGTCGGGGTCTGGATTTTCACGGCGTTCTGCGCAATATACAAAGTGTCTGTCAGCAACTTGTAATTGTCAAAGTCAATGATTTTTGTCGGGTTGAAGGGGGTGCCGAGGTAGCGCGTTTCGAAATGGAGGTGGCTGCCATACGAGCGGCCGGTGTTGCCGCCAAGTCCGATTGTGTCGCCTGCGTGAACCATCTGTCCGGGATTAACCAATCTTTTCGACAGATGAGCGTAATATGTCTCAAGTTTGTTGTAATGACGGATGATCACAAGGTTACCATAGCCTCCAGCACTTGACTTTGAGACACGCACAATGCCGTCGAAAGCGGCGACAACCGGTGTGCCTGTCGGGTAGCCGAGGTCGGTGCCGTAGTGCATTCTGCGTCTGCGCCGTCCGTAGTTTGAGGTTATTCTATATTTTGCCGGATGGCAGTAGCCGGTAAGAATAAGCGTGTCGGCTTTGACCGGAGCCAAAGGTCTGTAGTGGGTTGAAAGGACATCGAAATTGTCATAGACACCATAGCCTGGCATCCACTCAAAATATTGAAAAAGCATGGACCCCTGCCCTGTGTTGTCGCTGAAGTCATCACTTTCATCATCTTCAAGATAAAAACCGAGAGTGTCCACTTCTGTTTCCGCAGATGAGTCAATCAAAGGACCGCTCCCGCCGATGTTGCCATTGTAATTCCCATTATCGTTCTGCGCATACAAAGCCATTACAGAAAAAACAAACACCGAAAACAAGAAATATTTTAATTTCATCATCACGCCAGACAAAACAAGTAAAGAAAAGATTAGTAGTTGTATGACGAACGCCGTTGCGTCTTCATAATATACTTGGTGTTGATGGGCACAGGGTGTTTCCTTATTTTCTTCCCGTAAGTTTTCGCATACCTGTGTCTCTTCACTTTAATCTTGCGATGCTTTGACATTTTACGGGTGTTTCTGTATGAAGGTTTACAAGCATCCAGCGGGATCACAACCGCAAAAGAAATGAGGAAGAACAAAAGATATAATATGGATTTCCTGTATTTCATATCACCTTTATATTATCATTTTATTTAAAGTCGCAAAGTTAACATATTTTTTTTATAAATCGACTATCTGAATCAATTTTTTTATTTTTATAATTGTTGTTTTACGGATTTACACAAAAAAAGTTACTTATTTAACGATAATATTCATGTAAAAAATATTACCTTTGCACGAATTAAAGAAAAACAATCATGAAAAAGAAAATCTTTTTGGCAATTTATGCCGTGATTTTTGCAACTGCGGGCACATTATACTCGCAGGAGGACACCCTATCGTGGAAACAGACGATGGCGCGGCACGACATACAGGCAGGCATTGGTGACCCAGTATTTGCAGGGCTGCTTACTGGCAACGTTAAAACAATGAGATTCAATAGTTTATTTGACGACCCGTATTATTCTCCTGACGCTTGGTTCAAGCAAGATGTCTTCCGCGACTACTCTTACACAACCGGGGCATTCAGCGTGGGTTACCGCTACCGCCTCGCAAAATGGTTCTGGATTGGTGGAACTGTCGGCTACGCAGGCTTCCACACAAATTACATTGACCGTGTGGAACGTAAAAAAGCCGGCTCCGATCATACCGATTTCTTTATGATAATGCCTTCTGTGAGATTCTCATGGGTTAACTCCAAATATGTGACCCTCTATTCAGGGCTGAGCTTGGGCTACGCGCTCGCCTCCGTCCGCACTTACAACGATTTGACCGGCGCAACCGACCATCATCTTGAATCGCATGTGGCATTCCAAATCACAGCTGTCGGCATTCATGTCGGAGCGAAATGGTACGGGTTCACAGAACTTGGCGTAGGCACACGTGGGATAATATCCGCAGGCTTCGGCTGCCAGTTTTCATGCAAAAAAAGGAAATAAAAATTTTTAATGAAGATAACAATGAAAAAATCAATAATAGCAATAGCACTCCTTACGATAATATGCTGCGGCTGCAAAGAGCACGAACGCAACGAGGAGATGACCCTGCGCGGAAAAGCGATATGTGATGTGTGGTTCAACGCCACAAAATGTGTCATGGAAAACATGGTGGCTCCATCATTATGGTTGGAAGAATGGATTAACGCCGACGACAGCATGAAAACCGCCATCGAGAACAAATATTTCCAGCACAAGTATGTGCGCCCATTCGGAGAGGGGACAGGAATCTACGAGATCCTTAACGGCAATGTGGTTATATATTCTGTAAACACTTACCATAAAAGCCTTTCAGACCCTGACGCGGAATGGGAAGTCACAACCTATCCGCCATATTCCGGGCAAGAATACAACAGCGTGATGCCAGATTTTGTCTATACCGACTCATTCAATGTGATAAAAATAAAACACATGGAAGCGCGCCAATGGCTCATAAAAGAAAGAGCCAACAGCTTGGAAGGAAGCACTTTAAACTTGCTAATCACGCTGCCGCCCGACACAATAGATCCAAGCAACACCGATAATAAAATGCTCACACTCAAAGGAGACGGGGCGTTCAAATTCATCGGCTACGATTTTGAGGATGCCACAAAAGAGAACCCTGTCACCCTTCATTTCGACATTGTCCAGCAACTCATTCCAAAACCGTTAAAATCTCTCAAATGGGAGAGTGGCATGGTAGATTTCACAGCCTCCAAAAAAGGCAGCGAGGACGTGAAGGCAAGTGTAACTTATCAAGATGACCAATTAATCATCAAGTATAGAGAGATTACAGAAGGTTGGGACAACTAAAGTTGTTGTTCTTCAGCAGTTTTTGGCTTTTCTTTAAGGACGAGAGCGTTTTCAACACGAAGTCCGCCGATACGTGTGCGGCGCAGTGCCGTGAGGTGCGCACCCGAATTGAGCCGTTGTCCGAAATCGCGAGCTATAGAACGGATGTAAGTACCTTTGGAACAGACAATTCTGAAATCAACATCTGGCAAGTCGAAGCGTGTTATCTCAAATTCGCTGATAGTAATCGGTTTCGGAGTGATTGCAGCCTCCTCGCCTTCGCGGGCAAGCTGGTAAGCGCGCTTCCCGTCAACGCGCACCGCCGAGAACATTGGTGGTATCTGCTCGCTGTCGCCAATGAAACTCGCCGCCGCCTGACGCACCATCGCCTCTGTGATGTGAAGATAAGGATATTCCGCGTCAACAGGCTTCTCCAAGTCAAAACTCGGCGTTGTGGCTCCAAGCCTGAAAGTCCCTGTGTATTCTTTCTCCTCCGACTGGAAAGTGCTGATTCTTTTAGTGAAAGAGCCTATACAGACAATCAGAAGTCCTGTCGCAAGCGGGTCTAATGTCCCCGCATGACCAACCTTTATTTTCTTTCCAAACTGCTGCTTCAGCGCGTACTTCAACTGCCCGACAATATCGAAAGATGTGCAGCGGTAAGGTTTGTCAATCATGACCACGTCTCCGTCTGGATTAAATTCTGAAACATCAAAACTATAAAAAATACGGGTATTTTCTTCTCTATCCGAAAAACGTCTCTTTCTCATCTAAGTTTTGAACGGTTTTTGTTTTTAACGTTATTGTCGCAATGTTTTTTTTCAAAATTGCAAATGTAAACAATTTTTTTATTCCGTAAAATTGGATTTTGTAAAACAAAAAACCGGAAACTTTACAAAAAAATCTCCGGTTTTTTTTCAGTGACCCCTACAGGATTCAAACCTGTAACCTTTTGATCCGTAGTCAAATACTCTATTCAGTTGAGCTAAGGGGCCAGCGGATAAAATTCAAATGCAAAGATATAAAAATTTTTATGTAGTTTTGCATAAAAGAAAAAAAATTTTCACGTCATGAACAAACATTTATTATTTTTCATCATTATTTTTTCAATTATGAGTTTTGGATACACACAAAACTCTATAACATTAACATTTACAGGCTTAAAAACAGATGGCACCTGGCAAAAGTTGGACAGCGTGAAAATCATCAACTCCGATAAAAATTGGAGCGAAACCCTAATTTACAACGACACCACTTTGGTTTTGCATTACGAAGTAGGCATTAGCGAAAACAACACTTCCAGCAATCAAATCTCCACTTTCCCGAATCCTTTTGAAAAAGAGACCTCTGTAAAATTTTCGCACAGCGGCGGCGGACTCAGCATTTCGCTTTACACCATTGATGGGAAGCGTGTAAGCGACTGGAACGGGGACCTCGCAGCGGGAGAGTACAAATTTGCTGTCACCGCAGCCGCAGCACAGTCATATTTTTTGGTAATTCACTCTGGACAAGAACATTACACATCAAAACTTATATGTTCAGCGCCAAACTCGTCAAACAAAATAGAACTGGTTGGCACAACTGTCGCCGCAAAAAAGGCCAAGGGCGACTGCCAGCTTCCGTTCTCAAAAGGCGACAATATGACATACACTGGCTATTGCGTGCAAGAGACTCTTCCACAATATATCACGATAGAGCAACAGCAATATGATGATGCGATTATCCCTTTCATTTTCCAAAAAATCGTTCCTAACACTTGCCCTGAAAACGCCACACTGACAGACGTTGACGGCAACATTTACAACACCGTGCTCATCGGCAAGCAGTGCTGGATGCGCGAGAACCTCAAAACAACACGGTACGCCGACAGCACCGAGCTCCCATTAGGCAACGACACTATCCACGACCACTCCATTCCATTCTATTTCAAATACGCCAACTCTGATTCTTTAGCGCAGATTTACGGAATGTTGTATTCTTGGACTGCGGCTATGCGCAACCTGAACGACACTCTCGCAGAGCAAGTGCAAGGGATCTGCCCCAACGGGTGGCACCTGCCCTCCGATGACGAGTGGTGCGAAATGACAAGCACGCTTGCACCTCTCAGCAGCTGCTACGATGAGACACCTTATTTCGGCGGTGACGAGTTTTTGGCGCGACAAATCTCACTTCCAAAAGAATGGGTATCCGACAATTTCACCACAGACGGAATGCCCGGCTACTGGAGCACATCCCCACTCTATTTCAACACTTCGGGATTTTCAGCGCTGCCCACCGGCTACTACTCGCACGGCGCTTTCTTCGGCATAGGTGCCGGAACCTATTGGTGGACTACCACTCCCGCACCAAATGGCGAGGCCTACTGCCGATACCTACAATATAACAATAAGGGAATGAACCGCAACACAGAAGAAATTTGCCATGGTTTTGCGATAAGGTGTGTGATGGATTAGGAGTAAGTGAATGATGAAAAGGGATAAAATCCGTAATAAATCGAAGTGATAACCGCTTTTACATTTTTTGTTGTATCTTTGCGCTTGCAAAAATGTATTCAAACAATTATCAAACATAAAAAATCTTAAAAATGAAAGAAATCAACGAAAAAGAGATTAAAGAAAGAATTGAGTATTACAAAGCACAACCGCTGAAATACTTTGATGAACCAAAAGCTTATCGTTTTCTTTTGAATTGTATTGACCTGACAACTCTTGAGGGTTTTGACACAAAGAAAAGAATTGACGACCTCTGCCATAAAGCGCTGAATTACAAAGACGAAGCCCGTCAGATACCGACAACGGCGGCGGTGTGCGTCTATCCTCCTTTCGTGGCTCAGGCAAAATCAATCCTCAAAGGCACCGGCGTGAATGTCGCCGCCGTCGCTGGCGCGTTCCCCGCAGGCCAGTCACCGATTGAGATTAAAGTCGCTGAAGTGAAATACACAGCAGCACAGGGCGCTGACGAAATTGACATGGTGATTTCACGCGGTAAATTTCTCGAAGGCAACTATGAGGAAGTGGCTGACGAAATCAAAGCCATCAAAGCGGCTTGCGGTACAGCCCATCTTAAAGTTATCCTCGAAACAGGTGATTTACAGACTCTTACAAATGTCTATAAGGCTTCAGAAATCGCTATTGAGGCGGGCGCGGACTTCATCAAGACCTCGACTGGCAAAATAGCCGTCAACGCAACACCGGAATATTTCCTCACCATGCTCGACGCTCTGAAAGCACACTATGACAAAACTGGCAAAATCGTTGGTATGAAGCCTGCAGGCGGAATCTCTGACGCCGATACAGCTATCACATACCTCAAGATTTTGGAGAACGTTCTTGGAGAACCGTGGCTCACAAACCGCAACTTCAGAATCGGAGCCAGCCGCCTCGCTGACCGCGTTTACGAAAGATGCTAATATTTTAAAATCATATAAAGTGCTAATCCTTTTGCGGTTAGCACTTTTATTTTAATTTTTCCATGAAAAAAATAGCCCTGCTGTTCGCTTTTCTGTCGATACTGACAGCTTCTTTTGCACAGCTCACAAAACGGCTTAACAAGGAGCTTGTTGACAGTACAACAACGATTGTGTGGCTGGAAGCGAATTTCTCGTATCAGTTGCCGGTCGGGTATCTGGCTGAAACATTCAAGGGAAATTTCAACATCGGCACGGGGTTTACTTACAAGACCTCGAAAAACTGGACTTGGAACATCAATTTCAACTACATGTTCGGCTCTAAGCTGTCGTGTGGCCTGCGAGACGTGCTCGGTCCAATGGTGAACAGCAACGGCGACATACTTGACGGTTACGGAATGAAGGCGACTCTTGGCGTTGAAGGGCGTTATTGGGACTTGGCAGCGGGATTCGGGAAAATCTTCCCTGTTACAAAGAAGATGCGCAACTCCGGAATCTGGATTCAAGGCAATTTCGGCTACCTGTCACATAAAATCCATTTCACCGACAACGACCATCTCATCGACCAGTTGGACGGAGATTACCGCAAAGGCTACGACCGCCGCTCCGCAGGTTTCTATATGTCGCAGTTCATCGGCTATATCCATCTCGGAAAAGTCAGAGTGGCAAGCTTTTACGGCGGGATTGAAATCTACGAGATGTGGACGGCGCCGACAAGGAACTGGAACTTTGTCACGGGCGCGACCTCGTCCGCGAAGAAGTTCAGCGCGCTTTTCGGCGTGAAAGTTGGCTGGATAATACCGCTTTACGAGAAAAAACGGACAGAAATCTACTATTATCATTAAAATGAGATTTTTCTACAATCTATTCATCTTTCTGTACAATTTCGCCATTTTATTGGCTTCGCCATTTTACGAAAAAGCGGAATTATGGAGGAAAGGGCGAAAAAATATTTTTCCGCAGCTTGAGGCGGCATGCGCCGGAAAAAAGATAATCTGGCTACATTGCGCCTCGCTCGGCGAGTATGAGCAAGGTAAGCCCCTGATTGAAAAATGGCGCACCGAAAAATCTGATTATCAAATACTTGTAACCTTCTTCTCACCATCAGGGTACGAGGTGCGCAAAAACGACAAAACAGCCGATTTTGTCTTTTACCTGCCGATTGACACACCGCGCAACGCAAAAAGATTCTTGGACGCCGTGAAGCCGAAAGCAGCCATATTCGTCAAATACGAATATTGGTACAACTACATGAAGCATCTTAAAATCAGAAACATACCTTTCTATTATGTCTCTGCAATATTTTTCCCGAACCAGCACTTTTTCAAATGGTACGGCGGCTGGTTTCGCAAACAGCTGACTGCAGCGACACATTTCTACGTTCAGGACAAAAATTCTGAAAAATTATTACAAAGTATTGATATAAAACAAGTTACTATTTCCGGCGACACCCGTTTCGACCGTGTTTACCGCATTGCTAAAGAGGACGTGGCGGTGCCGGAAATTGAAGAGTTCAAAGCAAACTCAAAACTGCTGATTGCAGGCAGCACTTGGCAGCCCGATGAGCGCATTCTCGCGGAATTGTTTCCTGAAATCAGTAATGAATACAAATTGGTGATAGCCCCACATCTTATTGATAAAGAGCATATTAAATCCATACAAAAACTTTTCTCCAATAAAAAGACTGTTCTTTTCACAGAAAAAGAAGGGAAAAATCTGTCTGAATATGAAGTTTTCATAATCGACACGATAGGGTTGTTGAACAAAATGTACAAATATGCCGATGTGGCGCACATCGGCGGTGGCTTCGAGACAGGGCTTCACAACACGCTTGAGGCAGCGGTCTTCGGAATACCTGTCTTCTTCGGACCGCACTACAGCCGTTTCAATGAGGCGGTTCAGCTTGTGGCGCGTGAAGCGGCATTTCCCGTACATTCCGCCGAAGAGATAAAACGACTGTGGCGGCAGCGCGTCACAGACGGGGATCTCTATTCGCAAACCTGCGCCAACTGCCGCACATACGTCATGGAGAATATCGGGGCGGTGGAAAAAGTTGAAATTGAAGTGGCAGATTAGCAACATAATTTTTTTGTATCTTTGCCATTTGTCATTTAAAAATAAAATTTGATGGGTCAGAACAATAACAAAATGAGCGGAAACAATAATTTTCCGCAAAGGAAGCAGAGAGTTGGCAAACAGATGAAAAACGCGGCACCGGTGCAGCCTGCCGTCATTGAGCAGCCGAAACAGAAAAGTTGGGTTGACTGGGCTGTTTGTCTTGGCATTTTCATCTTCACAGTGCTTCTTTACGCGAACACTTTCAACCACGAATGGGTGCTCGATGACTATGGTGCGTACAAGCTGAACAGGTACGTGACACACGAAACAGAGTCATTGACAGAGGCTTATGAGAATATCCTTACCAAAACTTACAGACATGGTTCGGGTTTTTACACCGACAACCTCTACCGCCCGTTCTCACAGCTGATGTTCGCCACAGAATGGGAACTTTGCTACGATAAGGAAAAAACGAAAGCTGACCCGCAAAACCAGTACATTTCCCATTTTTCCCATATTGTTAGCGTTTTGTGCTATGCGCTTTCATGCGTGCTGCTCTATATTCTCATGCGGAAACTATTCAAAGGGCAGTCGCTGATACTGTCGATGCTCATAACGCTGCTTTTCGCGGCGCACCCCATGCACACCGAAACCGTGGCGAACACCAAAAGCCGCGATGACATTGTCTGCATGCTCTTCCTATTCTCATCTATGATTGCGATGATTAATTATATTGACACAAAATCTATTCTCAGAAAGACCATTCATCTTGTAATGACGATGTTCTTCTTCCTGCTCGCATTCTTCTCAAAAGAGAGTGTCATCACCATGCTTGCTGCAATGCCTCTCATGCTTTACTTCTTCCGCAAACCGAACCTCAAACAGTTCATCACCGTTTTTATCGCGCTTCTTATTCCGGCAGGCATTTACCTTTATGTCCGCTACCAAATCATGCTCGACTACCCGACTTCAAAAGAGTTCACTGTTTCCATCATGGACCACTATTATTACGATCTGTGGGACAAGGACATCATATCGTACTGGGCAACCGCGATTCTTCTTTTAGGGAAATATATGATTCTTCTATTTGTGCCGTATCAGCAGGTCTGCGACTATTCATACAGCCAGCTTCCGACAGTCAATATTTTCAAATGGAGCTCTGCGACAATAGGGACCAACTTGCTTTTCGTGCTTTCATTACTCTTCCATATAGGTATTCTCGTTTATGCCATTTTAGGCATCAAAAAGAAAAATCCTATAGCATTCGGGATATTGTACTACATCTGCACAATGAGTATTTTCAGCAATATTGTGATGCGTATAGGCTCGTCTTTCGCCGACAGGTTCCTCTATATGCCTTCTTTGGGATATTGCGTTGCTTTCGCTTGCATTTTAGTTCGATTATTCAAAGTTCAAACAGAAGATTCATCAAATTTCTCTTTGAAGACAAAACCTGTTTTCACTGCATTAAGTCTGATCATTGTGATTCTTTTCTCGGTAAAAACTGTTGGGCGCGCCGCCGAATGGAGGACGCAGTTCGAGCTATTCGGCGCCGATGTCAAAAAATCGGACAACAGCGCGCACATGCGGCTTTACTGGGGCTTGGCATTGCGCGACAAAGGCTTGGATTTGAAAACGGCCAATGAGGACGAGAAAGACTGGAATAAAGTTCAGGAAAATAATGTGAAGATGGAAGAGTGGACATGGAAGGCGGTGGAGCAGTTCAAGAAAGGTGTTGAGATATATCCTGAATCGGCGGACTGCAACGAACAGTTGGGAATCGCTTTTGAAAACCTCGCGCCGCTGCACCCTGACAGAGGCTACCGTGATTCAGCTGAACGCTACTACCTGCGGGCATTGGAAATTGTTCCATCAAAAGCAGCCACAAACAGTAATCTTGCTAAAATCTACTTCGACAGAGGAGACATTCTTCTTGCGAAAAACTACTACATGGAATCCATAAAATACGATGCGATATTTGCTGACGGCTACTTCAACCTCGGCAGCTGTTACGGAATGCTTCAAATGTATGATTCATCATTCTATTATTATAACAAATGTCTTGAGCTCCAGCCCGAACGTGCGGAATGCTACACATACATGGGCTTAAGCTATGCAAACACAGGAGACTTTGACAAGGCTGTCAAGATGTATGAGAAAGGCATTGAGCTGAAGCCGAACTTGGGAAGCACATACGTACTTGCGGCGAAGACATATATCACTATGGGACAATGGGATAATGCGGAAGAAGTGACACAACGCGCCATCGCAGCGACACCATTCTATGGGGAAATATATTTCGTGAAAGGTCTTTTGGAAAGCCACAAAGGACATGTTGAGGAAGCGATGGCAGCACACAAAAGATGCCTTGAACTCATACCCGACTACGCTGAATCGTACATTGAACTCGGAAAGATATACATGAATTTCAAGCACCAGCCCGACTCCGCAAACAACTGCTTTGCGACCGCGTTCCAGCTGAAGCCCGAACTTTTCAGACGATAGTGACATGGAGGTAACACGCATTTTCGACCTGCTACTGCATTTCGCCGCGAATTTCGCCGGCGGGGTGGCTTTGTGCGGTAAGGAAAACGGAATCTGGACCCCTTACACCATTGAAAACTACATCGAAAAAGTTGACAATATAAGCTATGGGCTTATGCAACTCGGCATTAAAAAAGGCGACCGCATAGCTTCTATCAGCAACAACCGCCCTGAATGGAACTTCCTTGACATGGCAATTCTTCAATTGGGCGCGATACACGTATCAATCTATCCTACAATAAGCGAGAACGATTATAAATTCATCTTGGAAGATGCTGGCGTGAAGATGGTTTTCGTCTCCGGTTGGGACCTTCTCCGAAAAATCGAAAATGTGCTTGATGAGAAGCCCGATTTGAAAGAGAATGTATATACTTTCAGAAACTTGAGAGGCTACAAGCATTTGAACCAGATAATAGAACTTGGCATGGCTAATCCAAGCCGGCAATACCTTGATGAAATCAGGGCTTCTGTCGCACCCGATGACACTGCCACGCTGATTTACACCTCCGGCACAACCGGTCACCCAAAGGGTGCCATGCTTTCACATAGTAACATCTTGTACAATATGAAAGCCATAACTCCGATTGTCCCTGTCAGAGCTGACAGTAAAGTTTTGAGTTATCTGCCTTTGTGTCATGTGTATGAGAGAATGATGATTTATGCTTGGCAATATCTCGGAATACCTATTTATTATACAGAAAGTCTCGGCACCATTGCCACTGACCTGAAAGATGTGCGTCCCACGATTTTCACAACCGTGCCACGGCTTTTGGAGAAGTTCTACGACCGTATAATCGCTGCGGGGCGAAAGATGAAAAAGCCTGCAAAACGGCTCTATTTCTGGGCTGACAGAATCGCCTCGGAATATGACTTCGGGCACCGCTCGCTGCGCTACCGCATCAAACTGTCGATTGCCCGCAAAACAATACTCAACAAATGGAAAGCCGTTTTGGGCGGAAATTTGGACGTGATTGTCTCTGGCGGAGCGCCCATACAGCCGAACATCAGCCGCATATTCTGGGCAGCGGGGATGCCTGTTTTGAACGGTTACGGCCTGACGGAGACCTCACCCGTGATTGCTGTCAGCAACTTCTTCAAAAACGGCTCCAAGTTTGGCACCTGCGGACCGGTGCTTCCAGGCATTGAGGTTAAAATTGCCGAGGATGGTGAGATCCTGACACGCGGCCACTGTCTGATGAAGGGTTACTACAACGCACCAAAGCTCACTGCCGAAGCCATCGACACGGAAGGCTGGTTTCATACTGGCGACATTGGGCATATTGACGAGGACGGCTGCCTTTCTGTTACAGGAAGGAAAAAGGAGATGTTCAAAACCGCATTCGGAAAATATGTGGTGCCAGCGTTGGTGGAGAGCCAGTTCGCCTCGGAGTCAATAATCGACAACATCATGGTGGTTGGCGAAAGCAAAAAATTCGCCGCCGCGCTTATTGTGCCGAATTTCATTGACTTACGCAGCTGGTGCGCAAGAAAAGACATAGCATACTCCACAAACGAGGAAATGGTGAAAAACACCGAAGTCGTGGCGAAATTCAAACGTGTGGTCACCAAATACAACAAATTCTTGGGAGAGACAGAGCAGATAAAAAAATTCTATCTTGTGCCATACGAATGGAGTGTTCAGACTGGTGAGCTTACCCCAACCCTGAAACTCAGAAGGAACTACATCTCAACAAAATTCCATGATGAGATAGAGGCTCTGTTTGAATAATTTTTCTCCCGCAGATTTCGCTGATTTTCACAGATATTTTTTAAAACTTTAAACATCAGTCTTTTACACAACGGACAGACAATGCATCTTGTTTTACAAAATCACCTGCTCTGAATACATTACCGCTACTTGAATACATTGCACGTCTCCAAACTTTTGTATTATCGTTTTCTGTACTTGTCCAAATGTCAGTTCCGCCTCCAAAATTATAATAATTCCCTATATATTGCCCTGCTGGAACCAAAGACAATCCCGTGGAATTATTGGAACTTAAATCATTACCAATTGCGCATGTATTTGTACTGCTACTCCACAGGGATTTCTCTGCAAAAGCTTTTGCAATATATGTGTTGGTGGAAGCACAAACATAACTACATTGGCTTATCGCGTAATTAGTGACTTGCGTCCATTCATCATCACTTGGCACATGCCAACCATTTGGACATACTCCCTGTACTCCGCTTGGATTCGCCGATGATGATGGGCTCCCATTCATAACCGCTGTCCAATTATATAAGTAACCATAAACAGAGACATTACTACTATTATTGTTCGGGTAATATCTGTATGCCACAGAAGGACTTGTACTACTCCCTAATGGTATAGCTGTTCCATCAGAATAGTGTGTGGTTCTGATGTTTTCCTTCAACCAGCATTGTGAACCTATTGCTACAGTATGGTAAACATTATTATCGTAATCATTAACTGTAGCTACACCACCACATGCCGGTTGCGTTGTAAAAGTTTCCTCGTTCCCGTATGCCGTACCAACACTGTTTGTGGCGTATGCCCTTAAATAGTAAGTTGTATTTATTGTCAAGCCTGAAATATTGCTTGTGTAACTTCCTGTACCACTGCCATTTGTTGTGATATTATCAGCGGTGGTGGGATTTGGAGACGTGCTCCAGCAGACACCGCGCACTGTTACAGGTGCGCCCCCGTCAGAAATAACATTTCCACCAGATTCAGCAGTCGTGGAGTTTATGTTGCTGACAGCTGTTGTGGTTACCGTTGGTAACGCTGCTGTTATCGTGAAGCTGACTTCATTTCCGTATGCTGTGCCCGCATTATTGGTGGCGTAAGCACGCACATAATATGTCGTATTAATATTCAAGCCATTAAGAAGGGTTGTAAACGTTCCCATCCCCACCCCGTCAAAAATCTGGTTATCGGCTACTGTAGGGTGCGGTGTGGTGCTCCAGCAAACACCGCTTAACACAAGCGCCGCACCACCACTGTCTGTAACCATTCTCACAACCGTTGCAGACGACAATGTTATGTTTATGACAGAAACTGTGTTTACAGTTGGAAGTTTATACAATGTGTTGTTCGAATAATTCCATGTAGGGATATTGTTTGTGTCCATTGTCAGCACCTCGCCTGGATTGCCAGCCGGCACAATATGCCAAGAGGAGTCGGAGGTGTTCCAATACAAAATGTCACCCATATTATTTCCAATGGGACGGTTTTCCAAATTGTTGTAATCGGATTTTCCCGCATAAAAAGCGTAA
>CACYHL010000014.1 GCA_902774205.1 uncultured Bacteroidota bacterium
AAATTCTTCTGAATAATTAATTTTTTTATCTTTGCAAAAATTCCTCATCGTGAAAACAAAACCTGTCAATTCTTATAATTGCACATCGTTCCCTTCGGCGCAGTACTATCCTTCGGCTCCGCTCAGGAACCGCAACTCCGATCTCTCCATTTGGATAAGCGTGGATCCTCTCTCAGACAAGTACCCAAATTTGAGTCCTTACACTTATTGTGCGGGGAATCCGGTGAGGTTGGTGGATGAGGATGGGATGGAGATAGGAGACTATTACTCATATAGTGGTAAATGGTTGGGCTCTGATGAAATTGATGACAATAAAGCATATGTCGCAACTGGGAAGAACTCAAATGGCACGTTTGCCAATGCCATAGAATTATCCATCAGCAACACAGAGCTGTTGGATAGAGCCACGTGGGTATGTGGGGAAAGTGGAGGAAGTAATGAAATGATTACTAATAGAGTTCAAAACGTTGGAGATGCTTCCAAAACATTAGATGCAAGTGTCGCTGAGTATTATGCAGCAGCAATTAATAATATTGCAAACACCTCCAAAGGGGGCTTTTATCAAGCAATAAAAATAAGAATGAGCAGAAAAGGTCCTGATGAGAACATAATTTACACTAGTTCTGGGTATTTCACAGGTCAACCCGGCTGCGGAAATTCTAATAGCCAAGCTTTTGCGAAAGCACGGGCAAGCGGAGCTGAGCATCTTAACAGTCAAACTCGGTTCACCAATTCAATTGCAGCGGTAATAAAATCTGTGTCTGGTGGAAGCGATCCCACTAATGGCTGTAGGGCTTGGTTAGGAGGTGCTAATTATGCAAAGCCCTACGTTGATCACGCGGATAAATGTAAACCAAAAGCAACAGTGCAATTTAGTTTCCAATCCAAAGGAGGCTATCATACCTTTTATCGTAATTAGCTATTATGAGAAATACACTTGTACTATTAATGGTTGGTTGTGTTTGTGTTCTCGCACCCTTACACCTTCATGCACAAAAAAAACTTCACAAGTATGATCAAGTAACATTGTTTCAAAGAATTTGCGGGGACACCGTTATTATATATTCCCCCGTTTTCCCAGAATTTGAGGTTTATCAACCAATCTATATAGACGAAACTCGTCAATTTGAGATAGATTCGTCTTATAGAGAAATTGTCGCGATCTCTGGCAAATCATACATGATAGATTCTCTACTATATAATAATTATTCTGAATATAGCGGAACTTACAACTTTGAACTCGTTTATGTAATAGAAAGAAAAGACAAGCGATTTTTTATTGTTTCTTTTTATAATACTTCTCAAATGGGGACAATGGTACAACCCTGTTACTTGGTGTTTAAACCAAGAGATGGTGAGACTTGCTTAAGCTCTGTTTACATGTTGACAAATATTGAAGACAATTCCGGTCGAATAGAGAACACAATTCGTGTACATCTGAAGAATGATGATCTATATCTGTCAGGAAAGAACTTGGAAGTATTAAAATCACTCAAATAAAATAGTTTCTCTATTTAGAATTGCAAATGACTTTTATTTTGTAAGTTTGTCCCATCAAAATCCCCGCCCCATGCCCCACCACCTTTCAACTTTCAGTTCTCAATTTTCACCTTCCCCCTCGGCACGGTACTACAACTCCGACCTCTCAATTTGGTTGAGCGTGGATCCGCTTTCGGACAAGTATCCAAATTTGTCTCCTTATACATATTGCGCGAATAATCCGGTGAAGCTGGTGGACACGAAGGGGAGAGAATGGGAAACCAGTGAAGATGCGGTTTTTGCCAATAGGTTAATAATAAAAGCGGAAAGATTAATTAAAAGAGCTGAAAATAAAATCGTTAAGTTGCACGGCCAAATTTCCAGGGCTCAAGAAAAAGGAAAAACAAAAAATATTTCAAACAAACAAAAACTTATTAATTATTACAATACAGAGAAGTCTTATTTGCAGGAAGGTGTTGATAATATCACAGATATGGGCAAGACCACAGAACACAAATTCCATTTTAATATTTCCGATAATACAAGCAGTAATGTTACTCAACGTGAAAACGGCAATTCTGAGATTATTGATATAAACGTTTATTCCGGGTTTATAGAAGAAACGTCTTGGCACGAATGCGTTCACGTTGGGGATTGGTTGGCGGGAAAATACCAACATGGTTTTTCTGACGGCGTTTTAGGCACTTTCAATGGTAATAAAGGGGCAGCTGAGGAGCATTCATATAAATCAGAATTTTATTTTTCAACAAGAAGATTTATGGAAAAAGGAATCAATTCACCCTCTTTAATCGACAATCAAACTTATAAATTATTTGAAAATGTTAAGTGAATTCAGGCGTTTGACTTTTTGTGCCATTGTTTTTCTTTTTATCCATAGCCAAGCTTGTCCGCAAACAAAGCAAATTACATTCCATAGTCCGCATTTCTGCCTTCACCTTTCAGATTCCGGCACTTATACTATGGGACCATATTGGGGCAACATGCCTACGTCGGGTTATAAATCCCAAGATACCATTAGTTTTGGCAATTACAAAAAACAGGGAAGGTTTTATATATTGGATGCGGATAAGTCAATAATAAACAACCAAGGTGATTGCACTGATTATTCTGTGCAATATGCCAGCTCTTTGCAAAGAGATAGTCTGATCATTTTTATAAACTCTCCTTATGAGGAAATATTAGCACATTCTAATCTTGTCAGAATTTATAGGTATCTATTGACTATACATTGTTCAGATGGGAGTGTCATCAGTACAATGGACAGTTTGAATAGAATTCCCATATTTTTGAATGGATCACGACAAATTTCGAAGATAGATATTATGATTTCTTATCGGCCTGATTTTTATTCATTAAGCGATGTGTATTCATTCACACATTCTCCTTATTGCCACATCATTCTTAATGATATACCGTTTGATTCGAATATGATAACCATAATAATGCCAAATTTCAAGTATTTTTCATTAACATATTTGCCATATAGAAATTACAAAGTGAAAATAATAAACAGACACACTATTTTTGCAAATGGGGAAATATTGAACAGATTCGATCTTAAATATAAAATGAAATCCAGCAGAAAGAATAGGAAATTGCAGCGTCATCCTGAATTGTGATTTGAGTTATGTCTTACGTATCACTATGTAAACATTCCACTTTTAGGACAGGTCTATTGCAATACACTTCCGTTTCCTAAAAACAATTATCTGTATGGCATTTTTTCGAAAAAATTGTGTATCTTTGCTATTTGTGAAACTAAATTAATAAACCAAATTATAAATTATTGATTATGAAGATTTTAGTATTGAATTGTGGAAGTTCTTCCATTAAGTATCAGTTGATTGACATGGCTAACAACGCTGAAGTGAAAGCCAAAGGTTTAGTTGAGCGTATCGGGCTTGAGATGGGTGAGTTTACTCATAAGCCGTCAGGAAAGGAGAAATATTATGTACAGACTCCAATCGCTGACCACGAAGCAGGTATCAATCTGGTGCTTAACGCTTTGACAGACAAAGAGCATGGTGTGATTTCATCATTGCAGGAGATAGACGCAGTTGGGCACCGCGCGGCTCACGGCGGCGAATATTTCACCAAGAGCATGATTTTGGAAGATAAGGAAATCGCTGAGATTGAGAAACTTTGCGACCTCGCTCCGCTGCACAACCCCGCAAGTCTTCTCGGCGTGCGCGTCATGAAGAAACTGCTGCCAAACGTTAAACATGTCGGCGTTTTCGATACCTCGTTCCACCAGACAATGGAACCGACAGCTTATCTGTATGCGCTTCCATACGAATATTATGAGAAATACAAAATCCGCCGTTACGGCTTCCACGGCTCAAGCCACAAGTATGTCGCTCCGAAGGCTGCCGAAATGGTAGGCATGAAATATGAGGATTGCAAAATCATCAGCTGCCACCTCGGTAACGGCGCTTCAATCTGCGCTATCAAAAACGGCAAGTCAATCGACACTTCGATGGGCTTCACCCCTGTCGAAGGTCTGATTATGGGTACCCGCAGCGGTGCCCTCGACCTTGGCGCACTGCTCTATATCGCTGACAAGGAAAACCTTAGCACAAAAGAACTTAGCAATCTGATAAACAAGAAATCAGGTTTGCTCGGCATTTCTGGCAAGAGTGTTGACATGCGCGACATCTATGCGGGCAAGAAAGCTGGCGACCCGCGCTCAACTTACGCTTTCGACATGTTCGCTTACAGAGTTAAGAAATATATCGGAGCGTATGCTGTCGCACTCGGTGGTGTTGACATTATACTTTTTACCGGCGGTATCGGCGAGAACGCTTGGTTCCAGCGCGAGGCGATTTGCGACGAAGGACTGGAATTCCTCGGCGCGAAACTCGACAAGGAGGCGAACAAGCAGATGGCTGGCGCTGACGGAATCATCTCAACTCCAGACTCACGCGTGAAACTGCTTTCAGTAACCACAAACGAGGAACTTGTGATTGCCACGGATACCTATAACCTTGTTAAGTAATTATGGGTAAGTCATATACAATAGCCCTTGTGGCTCACGACAACTGTAAAAGCGACCTTGTAGAATGGGTCGCTTTTAATAAGGAGGTGCTCAAAAAACACTCTTTGGTCTGTACAGGCACGACCGGAAAACTTGTGGAGACTGAGATAAACAAGGGTGTTGACAAGAACTCTCGTAAGTATATCCGTGTTGAACGTCTGAAGTCAGGACCGCTTGGCGGCGACCAGCAACTTGGTGCGATGATTTCGGAAGGGAATATTGATATGATGTTCTTCTTCTGGGATCCTATGTCGCAACAACCTCATGATGTTGATGTTAAAGCACTGTTGCGAATCACGGTGCTTTATAACATCCCGACAGCTTGTAACCGCGCGACCGCTGACTATCTTATAGCGTCAAGTTTGTTCGAAGATGATACATACAAACCTAAAGTGTATGATTATCAGGATTATATAACAAGAAAAATTTAGATTAGTTATGAAACATCTGTCCGCATTTTTTGCCAGCATCTTCTTTTTTGCGGTTTCCTACGCCCAGGAGGTTGCCAGTAATGTTGCGGACTCTGTTTCAATAGACACTCTTGGTGTTGCCTTTGCCGATACGGTCAACACGGATTACGACAGTATTGATTTCTCTTCACAGAAGTTTATCGAAAATTTCTCACAACTGCCTGCACAACAATACTATAAGCAAGATTGGAGTGAGGAGCATGTCCGTTTGAAAGCTGTTCCGATTCCTTTTGAGAATGATTCATTGACTTTGATATTGAACAAGGATAATTTTGTCTTTCCTGTTAAAAACGGCAAAGTGATTTCCGAGTATGGTGTCCGGCACGGGCGTATGCACACGGGTACGGACATCAAGCAGCGGCTGAACGACACGGTGGTCTCTTGTTTCGACGGCGTTGTTCGCTTGGCGCGGCAGTACGGCGGTTACGGCAAGGTCGTGGTGGTGCGCCATCCAAACGGTCTCGAAAGTGTCTATTCGCACCTTAACAGAATCAAGGTCAAGCCGAAGCAGCTTGTGAGGGCGGGGCAGATGGTGGGGCTCGCAGGTCGCACCGGCCGCGCAACCACGGAGCATCTTCACCTTGAGTTCCGCTTTATGTATGAGCACTTTAACACGAGAAAGGCGATAGACTACACTACGGAATCCCTGATTTCGGACACGCTTGTGCTCACGGCAAAGGATTTGCACCGCACGCCCACAACTACAGCTTCCGCAACGTCCGGCTCGTCATCGCAGAGTCAGGTCGTTCCGGCTGGCGAGCGCCCGTCCGTTCACGTTGTGAAAAAGGGCGATACACTTTACAAAATTTCCAGAATGTATGGCGTTTCTGTCAATACTTTATTGAAACTCAATAATATAAGCGAAAATTCTATTCTTAGTATCGGTCAGAAAATTAAACTGAAGTGAGATTTTTATGAATGGAATTGATGATATATTGAAAAAAATGCCGACAATATCCCTTGAGGAGATGAGTGTGGTGAAGTTGATGAACCGTATTGACACAAAATACATTTTTCACAAGTCGAAGTTGGCGCCGCTGCTTGATGCGATGGTTGAAGATTACTACGTTCAGGAGATTAACGGCTGTCTCATTTCAAAATACAAAACACTCTATTATGATACTCCGGATTGCCTGATGTACACACAGCACCACGACAAAAAGTTGGCTCGCCAGAAATTGCGCACACGTTGCTATCTTCTTAATAATCAATATTTTTGTGAGATAAAAACGAAAAACAACAAGGGACGTACAAAGAAAAAACGCATTGCAATTGATGAGGCGGGGTACAGCAATATTTTTGCCAATCCGGCGACTGTGGATTTTGTGAGGCAGTATCTGCATTTCGAGGTCAATGATTTTATCCCCCAGTTGGAGAATAATTTTGAGCGGATTACGTTGGTAAATAAAGCGAAGACAGAACGCATGACAATTGACATGAACCTCCTTTTGAAAAATCAGGTCACGGGGCAGGTGGCGCACATCCCCGACCTTGTGATTCTGGAACTCAAGCAGGACGGACGTTACGATTCACCAGGAAGACGGGCGCTTTTCAACCAGCGGATCAAGCCGTGCGGCATGAGCAAGTATTGTATCGGCACAGCGCTTACAAATCCGAATGTGAAGATTAACAGATTTAAGAAAAAACTGCGGCTTATGCAGAAATTAAATATTTGTGTTATTAAAAATAATGTTGAAAATGATTGATTTACTGAGCTTTTTCAAACTTCAGGCACCTGATTTCGACCCTGACATCGCGCACGAGTTTGGCGGCGCAGACTATTCCACAGTCGGCTCCCCGAATGATATTCTCGGCTTGCCGATTATTCAAGCGGAAAGTCTTCGTACTCTACTCGTTATGTTCTTTTTTAACCTCATCGTCTGCTGGATTCTCATTCATTTTTTCTATTACAAGAAGAGCAAACGCAAAGATTACTATTTCACCTTCCTGCTTTTCGGCGTGACGGTCTTTCTGCTGATGTTCTTGCTCAACAATGTCAATGTTGGCATGGGCTTCGCACTCGGTCTGTTCGCCATTTTCGGAATGATAAGGTATAGGACAGAGTCGGTGCCGATTCGTGAGATGACCTATCTTTTCATCATTATCGGGATTTCAGTAATCAATGGTCTCGCAATGTCGCATGGTTATGTCAATTTATTGATTATCAATGCGTTGTTTTTGCTTTTGACAGCTGTGTTCGATGGTAACAGAATGTTGAAGCACCGCGCCACGAAAATTGTCCTTTACGATAAAATTGAACTTGTGAAGCACGGTCGCGAAGCCGAGCTTATGGCTGATTTGAAAGAGCGCACGGGACTTGACATTATCAAACTTGAAGTTGGGCATATTGATTTCCTGCGCGATGTGGCGTATGTGAAAATTTATTACACACCTCTTGATAATGAGATAAATACAATTGATACAATCACAAAATTGAAAGATTTTTCGAAATAGTTTATGAAACGCTTCATCATAATAGTTGCTTGCCTTTTCGCGTGGCTCGCGCCTTTTGCGCAGACTACCGATTTTGGCGGCATTCTCGGTGTTGAGGCGACAAAAAAACTGTCAGCTTTCGGTTTGTCGGCTGGCGCGGAGGGGCGCTTTAACCATAACTTCACAAATTTCAGCCGTCTGAAACTTGAGGCGGGCGCCGACTATACTTTCTTCCAGAAGAGATTCAAAGTCGGGACATCTTTCAACTACATTTACAGGGATAAGACTGAGTATTATGAAAGTATGTACAAGTTGAATCTCAATTTGTCATACAATGAGAAGATCAAACAGTTCAAAATCGGGTACCGCGCCCGTTTCCAGTTCGATTTTTACGATAATCGCACAGCGTATCACAAGTTGAATCCAAAGATTTATATGCGGAATCGTGTTGAGTGCGAGTACTCTTTTTTCAGCAAACCGCTTAAAATCGCTCTCTCTGAAGAGTTTTTCTGGCGGCTGAACCACCCTTCAAAAAAAATAATCGACGCTCTGCGAACTATCATAAGTCTCAATTATAGAATAGACAAGACAAATTCCCTGACTTTCTTTCTCAGAGCTGACAACGAGGTTCAGGTCTCGAATCCTGAAAACATATATTATATAGGTATCGTTTATCATTTTAAAGATTGATTTTTGAAAATTTTAATATGCCAATTATGTTGGAAGAATATTTTAAATCGCTATTAAACAAGAAGTTACCAGAGAATCTTTATAATCCTATAGATTATATTCTCCAGCAGGGCGGAAAGCGGCTGCGCCCGAATCTGGTGCGCATGTCGGCGAAGATGTTCGGTGCTGACGAGAATGCTGTGCGGAATGTTGCGGCGGCGTTTGAAATGCTGCACAACTTCACTCTTATACACGATGACATTATGGATGAAGCGCCGATAAGACGTGGAAAACCAACGGTTTACAAGAAGTGGAACGGCAATGTCGCCATTCTTGCCGGTGACGCTCTCGCGACGTTGTCGATGCAGGAGATGCTGAAGACTCCGGCTCCGGCGGAAACGGTGCTGCAACTTGTCAACCTGCTCGGAAAAACTTGCATTGAGGTTTGCGAGGGGCAGCAGCTCGACCTCGATTTTGAGACTTGCGATGATGTGACGATTGACGACTATATTGAGATGATACGCCTGAAGACGGCGGTTATGCTTGCCGGCTGCCTCAAGGCTGGCGCGCTGCTCGCAGCCTCGCCCGCAAGCGACGCGGAGCACGTCTATAACTGCGGAATCTATCTCGGTCTCGCTTTCCAGCTTCGCGACGACCTGCTCGACGTTTACGCAGATGAGGCGGAGTTCGGGAAAATGATTGGCGGCGACATCAAGGAGAACAAGAAAACCTATCTTTTCCTGCGCGCCCTGAACGACTCTTCGGAGGAGCAACACGAGAAACTGAGATTCTTCTTCTCTTCTGATAATGTCGATTTTGAAGAGAAGTTTTCTGCTATAAAACAGATTTACAGTGACTTGGATATTAAAGCTAAAACAGAATCTGAGATTTTGAAATATGTTGAGTCTTCTTTTGACGAGCTTTCGCAAGTGCATGTCGCCGATTCTCTAAAAAATGAGTTGAAAGGTTGGATTGAACAGTTGACTTTCAGAAACAAGTAACATGGATGGACTACAAGAAAGAAGGCGGTATTATGTTGTGGCGGGCATTGTTATTCTGCTCTCCGTGATATGGCTTGCCCGGCTTTTTTTCATACAAGTTATAAAGACGAACTATAAGGACAGGGCGGAAAGCAACGCGCTGCGGCAAATTACCATGCACCCGGACCGCGGACTTATTTACGACCGCAACGACTCGCTGCTTGTCTATAACGAGGCGGCGTATGACCTGATGCTTGTCCCCAACGAGTTGCGCGCTTTCGACACCAACGACCTTTGCCGTATTCTTGACATTGACAAGCAGGAGGTTGAGCGGCGCATTGAGAAGGCGCGGAAATATTCGCCGTTGCTGCCGTCTGTCTTTGCACAGCAGATTTCAAAGGAAGATTACGGTTATTTGCAGGAAAAACTTGTCAGATTGAATGGCTTTTTCGTGCAGAACAGAACTTTGCGCTCATATCCGGTGCCTGTTGCCGCGCACATTCTCGGCTACGTGGGCGAGGTGAATCAGGATATGATTGACAAGGACTCTTATTACCAGATGGGCGATTATATTGGGATAAGCGGGATTGAGAAGGCATACGAGCAGGAGCTTCGTGGTGAGAAGGGGCAGCGCATTGTGCTTGTTGACGTGAACAACCGTGAGCGGGGCAGCTATGAGAACGGTGCGCACGACCATCCGCCGGTTGCGGGAACCCCGCTTTGGTCCTCGTTGGATATGCGGTTGCAGCAGTTCGCTGAGCGGCAGCTTGAGGGCTATTCTGGCAGCGTGGTCGCCATCGAGCCCGCGACAGGGGAAATTCTGTGCATTGTCTCATCGCCGAGTTACGACCCGAACCTTCTTGTTGGGCGCGCCCGCGGCAAAAACTACATGGAGTTGCAGAACGATACGAAGAAGAAACCTCTCTTCAACCGAGCACTGTCTGCAATGTACCCGCCCGGCTCAACGTTCAAGTTGGCAAATGCGCTTATTGGCCTTCAGGAGGGAATTATTACTCCTGCAACAACTTACCATTGCGCAAAGGGTTATCGTGTCGGATCGCTCACGGTCGGTTGCCACCACGCCGGCTCGCCCGATTTGTATGGCGCGATTCAGACTTCGTGCAACGGATATTTCTGCAAACTTTTTTATAATATTGTATCTAACAGAAAGAAATACAAGAATATACAGGAAGCTTATACCGCTTGGAGAAATTACATCATGTCGCTTGGGTTTGCGCAGAAGTTTGAGAGCGATCTGCCTTACGAGACCCGTGGAATCATACCGAGTGCCGATTATTTTGACAAGCAGTACCGTGGGCAATGGAACGGTAACACAATCGTTTCCATGGGCATAGGGCAGGGCGAGGTCGCTGTGACGCCGCTTCAGATGGCGAATTTCCTTGCAATTATCGCTAACAGAGGATATTACATCAAACCGCATGTGATTAGGGCAATAGGCTCGAAAGACAATATCAATGAGCGTTATACGGAGAAGATTTACTGCAATATTGATGAGAAATATTTCACGCCTGTCATTGAGGGCATGGAGCGCGTTATGAAGAGCGGGACGGGCTGGCGTTCTGACATCAAGGGGATAAGAGTCGCTGGAAAGACGGGCACGGCGCAGAATCCGCACGGCCGTGACCATTCGGTGTTCGCCGCTTTCGCCCCAGTTGACAAACCGCAGATTGCAGTTTTCGTACTTGTGGAGAACGCAGGCTTCGGAGCGACTGTCGCCGCACCGGTGGCAACATCTGTCATTGAGTATTATCTTAAAGATGAGAATAGGAAAAAAGAACTTGAAGAGGAACTTGAAAGAAAAATCAGCGCAAGATGATGGAAAGAAAATCGAATGTTAAAGGCTTTGACACAACCCTGATGATGCTTTATATAATTTTAGTCGTCATCGGCTGGTTCGCCATATTCTCATCTTCTGTGGGGCATACGCAGGACATCTCTATTTTCGATTTCTCGAAACCTTACGGCAAGCAGTTTATATGGATTGGTGTCTCCGCAATTCTCTCCATTGTGATACTCACTCTTGACGCGCGTGTCTTTATGAATTACGCTTACTATATTTACGCTTTTTGTCTCGTGCTAATGTTGTCGGTTTTCTTTCTTGGGACATCTATAAACGGGGCGAAGGCGTGGATTAAGATAGGGCAGTTCAGCATTCAGCCTGCTGAGTTTGCCAAGTTTGCGACCGCTTTGGCTTTGGCGAAGTTCTTCAATGACGGCAAGACCGACAAGCAGCGTGCAAACCAATGGATAGTGGCAGGGCTTATGGTGCTTATTCCCATTGTGATAATTATGCTTCAGCACGATGCGGGGTCGGCTTTGGTCTATTTGTCGTTTATTTTTCTCTTCTACAGGGAGGGAATGAGCGGAAACATCTTCATAATTGGGCTTGGAGCATTCATTCTTTTCCTGTTAACATTCTGTCTTAATGAGATATATGCGCTTTCCGCTGCCACGGCCATCTATATCATTTTTATGATTATAAAGCGTCGCGACAAGCGCAAAATGCTGAAGATTACTGTGATTTTCCTCGTAGCTGTTGGGGTGATTTTTATGATAAATCCTGCATACGAGAAAATTCTTGAACCCCACCAGAAAATGCGTATTTCAACGCTTTTTGGCAAGACCGTTGACCCGCAGGGCGCGGATTTCAACCTCAATCAGTCGAAGATTGCGATTGGCTCCGGCGGTTTTTTCGGCAAGGGCTTCTTGAAAGGCACGCAGACCAAACTTGACTTTGTACCGGAGCGTCACACCGACTTCATTTTCTGTTCGATAGGGGAGGAGTTCGGTTTTTTCGGGAGCATGGTGATAGTATCGCTTTTCGTCTGGCTGATTCTGCGGGTGCTATTTCTGGCGGAGCGGCACAGGATACGTTTTGTCCGCTATTATGGCTATTCTGTCGCCTCAATCATGTTTGTGCACTTTATAGTAAATATAGGTATGACAATCGGTTTGGTGCCGATTATCGGGATTCCGCTGCCGTTCCTCAGCTACGGCGGCTCCTCTCTGATTGCCTTCACGATATTGCTGTTTGTGTTTATACGGCTTAATGAGATGTGATTTATTTCGAACTCACTTTATATGTATGAAGAGGGTGAACTTGAAGCTGTTTCAACTACCGAGGATTTCTCGGTAGTTGAATAGTGTTCAACCCATGAAAAGTTAAATTACAGGGGCATTGCCTTTACGCCTCCGCATTCTCCGCACGCACCAATTTGATGAGTTCACTGAAGACGGCGTTGCAGGTGCGCTCTATGTTTTGGGCACGGCGGTCACCGAAACGCAACAGTTTTGTTACAATCTGCTTTTCCGATGCTACGGCAATCCATATTGTCCCGACCGGTTTTTCGGCGGTGCCCCCACTAGGACCGGCAATGCCTGTTGTCGCGACAGCGTAGTCTGCGGCTGCTTTTTCCCGTATGCCAGTGACCATTTCGCGGACGGTCTCCTCACTCACGGCTCCGTAGGTCGCCAAAGTGTTTGGTGAAACGCCTAATAGCTTTTCTTTCAGGTTGTTGCTGTAAGCTGTAACTCCGCCGTTAAAATATTCTGAAGCCCCTGCAAGTTGTGTCAGCTTTGCTGAAATGCTTCCGCCGGTGCAGCTTTCGGCACTTGCCAAGGTCTTGCCCGCTTTTTTCATCGTTTGCGCTACAATTTCGGGCAACGTTTCAGCATCTTCTCCTGCAATATATTGACTTACAATGGGATAAAGAGTCTTTGTGGCTTCGGCAATCTCTTGTTCAAGTTTTGCTTTGTCGTTGCCACGGGCGGTAAGACGGAGTTTCACCATTCCCGCCTGCGGCAGATATGCTAATCTTATGCTTTTGGGGAGAGAAAGTTCCCAATGTTCAATCATATCGCTCAAAAACGACTCTCCAATTCCCTGTATAATAATGTTTTTGTTGATGATGAAGCCGCTGTTGAAGTGCTTTTGCAGCCGAGGAAGCACCTCCGCTTCCATAAGGTTCACCATTTCAAATGGCACACCGGGCAGCGAGACAATGACCTTTTCGTTTTTCTCAAACCACATCCCCGGAGCTGTGCCTAACGTGTTGTTGAGCATCGTGCAGCAGCGCGGCACCCACGCTTGCAGCCGGTTCGTCTCAGTCAGCTCGTAACCGCGTTTCTCAAAAATACGCTTTATGTTGCATAACGCCTTCTCATTCTCATAGAGTTCGCTTCCGAAGAAATCGCACAAGGTTTTCTTTGTGATGTCGTCTTTTGTCGGCCCCAAGCCACCCGTTATGATGACAATGTCACTGCGTTCAGTGCAATGTTCCAAATACATACGTATTTCCTCGGCGTTGTCACCGATTGTAAAGGTCTCTTTCACATCGAATCCTTTTGATGTGAGCATTTGTGAGATTACACTTGCGTTGGTGTTTATTACCTGGCCGATAAGCAGTTCATCGCCGATGTTTATTATTGTCGCGTTCATGTGAAAGTCAGTTTTTCTTGTACATCAGATGTTTTTTCTCATTTTTTTGCCATCCCGCATCATACTTGTATTTCGTGAAATATATTATGATGTCGGCATCGTATTTGTAGTCGCAGAAATATATTTTCCTGTCAGCGTCGTATTTGTAGTCACAGAAGTACCATACCCCTGAATTGTCATTCGCATCGTATTTATAATCAGTTACATATACAACAAGATCAGCGTCATATTTATAGTCGGTGACGAACACTTTCACATCAGCGTCATATTTGTAGTCGCAAGAATAGACTTTTTGAGCAGAAATGCTTGATATTGCGGCTGTTATAGCTAATATTAATAAAAATGACTTTTTGGCCATGATAACAATTTAATTTTCAATTCCAGTTCCAGCAGAGTTCCATTATATTTCTGAAAGGCAATCCGTGTTTTTCAGCGGTCTCCTTATGAGTCAAAGTGCCTTTGTAATAATAAGTTCCTTGTAGAATTTCAGGAGATGTTTGTATGGCGGTTCTTATCTCTTTGTTGAAAATGAGGTTTGAGATTAATGGCGTGATGAATTTTGTGAATTCGTTTTGTCTTGCTATTTCATCTTGGAATTGTTGGGAGATTGTTTCAATGCAGGGGCTGCTATTGCGCTCGTCAATCAGATTGTATGCGATGGCTGTAAGTTGCTTTTGCGCAATAAGTTCGTGATGAGTTTGTGTGAACTTCTCTTGAAAAAATGGTGAAAGCAGAATCTGCCCTGTCCGCATTTGTTGCAATTCGGTTATTGAGAAAGGTTCGGTCTTTACAATTACGTGCGCGGGTGCGATGATTGACGCGGTGTCGTCTTGTAGTGCCGCGCCACAGTCAGCATAGTCGATGTCGGGAATGAACAGAAAACTGCCGGTGCCGCGCTGAACTAAAACAGAGACCTTGTTTTCTACAAAAGGAGTTATGGTTTCGGGTGTGATTCCGAGGCTCAATAGCGGTTTTTCGCTCCTGATGAAACTTAGGACACGCTCTTGTCCTGCCGTTTCAATCGTCGCGGGCGCCTCCTGAAGTTGCGTGCCCGCCATTGGCGCTGTTTCGGCAATTTTCGTTTTCATATCTCCGCCGTGATTTTCCGTTTGTGTTCCGTGTCCTCGGTAATGCTGATTCTCACAAAATCGTCATGAAGATATTGCTCTATTTTTTCAGTCCATTCCATAAAACAATATTTCCCGCTGTATATATAATCTTCGAAACCAATCTGATAAAGATCCTCTGCGGATTCTATTCTGTAAAAATCAAAATGATAAACAACATCCCCTTGTTTTGTGATATATTCGTTTATGATAGAAAAAGTCGGACTTATGGCGGTCGTCTCCACATCTAATTTTTTGCAAATCTGTTTGATGAATGTGGTTTTACCGACACCCATTGCACCGTAAAAGCAGAAGAGTCGTTCTTCAGGGAAGTTTTCCAGCAATTGTCCGGCGATTGATGGCAGGTCGTCTTCTGATTCAGCCACCCATGAATGCCTGATTTTGTTATTTGCCATTTTTGACGAATTTACCGACAGCGTTACCTGATTTCACGATGTAAACGCCGTTTGCGAGGTCTGATATTGAGATTCTGGAAGTTGTGTTGTGATAGCTTTTAATTAGTTTTCCGAACATATTGTAGATTATCACCTCGTCCAACATGTCATTCCAACTGTCATCAGAGACGCGCAATTCGATGTAGTCGCTCGCTGGATTCGGAATAATAATCAGAGGCAGGGTTGTGCCCGTGTTGCCGTACTCGTCAATAGATGTTGCAATTTCGAAATTGATATTGTCAATATGAATATTGTGTTTGCCGTTTGTCTTGAACGCCAAATGTTTGCCTGTCAGTTCGGGCGGAATGTTTGTACACGTCACATGTGACCACGTGTTTGCGTGAGCCACGAAGCTTTTCAGGTTAATGAATGAGGCTGTGTTTGTCATTGAGGTCACATAGCCGATTTCGAGGGCATCGTTTTCAGGGCAGAACACGTCAAATGTGATACCAATGATTCTTATGCTCGATTGCTCTATTTGAGGTGAGACCACGAAAGTGGGGTTGCTGCCTTTTTCGAGGAGAAGAGCCTGTGAGTGATAATTTATGATTGTGTCGCAGTGGTAATAGTCAATGACAGTGTCGATTTTGTCAATTACTGTGTTGTCATATTCGATCATTGCAATGCCGTTCCCTGAGTTTCCAACAATAATGTTCCCGTTAGTGTCGGGCATGGAGGCGTTACCGCCGATGTTTGATGTGTTTGATAAAGATGTTGCCACATAACTGCTGCCGCCGCCGCCGCCTGATGAGTAGCTGCCGCCGCCGCCGCCGCCGTACCAGCCGCCGCCGCCGCCGCCTGAGCCGCCCGCTGAACTGCTGCAGCTGCCAGAAGCGCCGGTTCCACCGTAATAAGTGGACCCGTTGCCAGACGAACCTTTGCCGTTGGATCCGTATGCACCGCCGCCATAGAATTTGCCTCCTGCATATCCGTTGCTGCCAGCACTGCCACCGGAACTTTGTGTTCCGCCGTAGCCATAATATCCGTTGCCGCCACTCGGACTGCCGTTGCCGCCAGTTGAGCCGCCGCCGTAACCGCCGTTGCCACCGCTGCCGTGTTGTGAGCCCGAACTTGATGCGCTGCCGCCGCCACCGCCGCCGCCACCTGCGACTACTAAAGCGGTGCCGTTGTTCATAATCATGGAGAAGCCTCCACCTCCACCTCCGCCGGCTGCGTTGCTGCTGCACCAACCGCCGCCGCCGCCGCCGCCGCCGCCAAAGCCGCCGTTGCCACCAGGACAATTAGGACAACTTGGATAGTCGGTGGCATTGCCGCCCTGTCCCCCGACGTAGATGGTTAGTTGGGTGCCGGCGTTGAGTGTGATATCGCCAGCGGCATATCCGCCTTTGCCGCCAGTAGAGCTGCCGTATAAGTAGCTCGCCCCGCCTTTGCCGCCTTGTGCACCCCAGGCTTTTAATGTGTAGGTGCCGGTTGTCGGGACACTCCACGTTTGGGCGGAACCCGTGTGCAAAAATGTCTTGTGCCCTTTCGCACCTTTGTAAACAGTGTCAAGGTGCCATAAGGAGGTGACATTGTAATTGCAGGTTGTGTCCGTCGGATTGTGGTCTATGACTTTTGAATTGGTGTAAGTCGCGTTTTTCCAGCAGGCGTTGGTGCCGAGGTCGAAACTCTCAAAAGTCTCGCAGGTCGGCAGCAGAATGTCGCACGTCATGTAGTCGAGACGGATGTCATCAAGGTAAATGTCGTTGTTGCCGACAGATTGGAAAGCGAGGTATTTTCCTAAGCCTGTGTATTTTTTAAGGGAGACTGTGAGACGTTCCCAGCGGTTTGCCAATTGTGGCGCGACAGTGTCAATCGCCTCGTATGTGTGCAGGTTGCTGGCATCGGTTACAACACCTATGATTATGAAATTTCCTTGTGTTGGAGCGTATGCCGCAAATGTAACGTACATGTCGCTCATGTTGAAGTTGCCGTTTATTTTTACGACTTCAAGGTTTTCGCAGCTGTTTGAGTTGAAATAAATGGAATGCGTGCCCTCAAAGGCGTGTATGGTTGACATTTTCGGATAGTCGTAGTTCTGGTCCATGTGGGTCCAGCATTTTTGTACAATGTCATCGTCACCGTAGCCCTCAAAATTTTCCGAGAACGGGAACGAGTATGTGGGACAGCCAAGTTTCGGCATGTCAGACTGCGCATTACAAAACATCTGAAAGATACAAACCAAAACTATGCAACTCAGAATGTGTATTTTTTTCATATTCATATATTTCTACTATGCCATTATCTTAATTAATCTGCAAATTTAAAATAATTTTCTGAAATATCAAAGCCAGCCCTCATTTTTTTTCAACTTATTCAAAATAAATTCAATATACGTTTCTTTTTATTGGCTCGCAAGATGTTTTTGAATGGTAAAATTTGTATTTTTGCAATTCTAATCGTGTTAAAAATAGGTTGAAATGGAAGACAAAGAAGTGAATGTTCCCAATATTCTTGAGACTTCGGAAGAGAAGACGCAAATTGTTGAAAATAAGGAGAATATTGATGCCGAACCGGAGACTGCTGTGAAGGCTGAGACTGAAATTGAAATGAGTGTTGAGCCAGAGACAACAGTCGCGCATGAGGCTGAAACAGCAGTTGAGCCAGAAACAGCCGCGCCGCAACCGCTCATCTGCCTCAAAAACGTTGATGTCTATCAGCGTAAGTTATTGATTCTCCCAAAGATAAATATTTCTATCAATAAGGGTGAGTTTGTATATCTTATCGGACGCACAGGTAGCGGAAAGTCTTCAATTCTCAAACTCCTCTTCGCCGATATTCCGGCAGTGGGGGAGGAGGCTTCAATTGTAGGGTTTGACCTTAAGACAATTAAGAAGAGACAGATTCCGCAACTGAGACGCAAACTCGGCATCGTTTTTCAGGATTATCAGCTCCTTTCGGATATGACTGTGATTGACAATCTTTTATTTGTCTTGAGAGCGACACACTGGAAAGACAAGAACGCGATGCTGAACCGTGCGGAGGAGGTGCTGACCATGGTCGGGCTTGAGACGAAGGATTTCAAATATCCGCACCAATTGTCGGGCGGCGAGCAGCAGAGAGTCTGTATCGCCCGCGCTTTGCTCAACAATCCCGAAGTAATTCTTGCAGATGAGCCTACCGGAAACCTCGACCCATATACAGCCGAGGAGATTTTCCAGCTTTTGCATGACCTTAACCAGAAACAGGGTGCCACGGTGCTGATGGCTACCCATAACTTCCCGATGATTAACAAGTTCGCTTCCCGTACAATTTGTATAGAAGATAGTAAACTTATTGATTCATTAGTTTGATAGTCAATGCTTTCCATTTGTATCGCCATATACAACCGCGATGTCTCGGCGTTGGTTTCTGTTCTTTGCGCCCAAGCGGATGCGCTTGGAATTGAGTATGAGATTGTTGTGATAGATGATGCTTCAGATGAGTTTTATTGTGTTGCGAATGAGAAGATTATAAATCTGCCGAAAGTTGTTTTTGTCAGAAATGAGCACAATATCGGGCGTGCGGCTATCAGAAACCTTTTGGCTGAGACAGCTCGCTATCCGTATCTGCTTTTTATGGATTGTGACACAACCGTCACGCATGGTGATTTTCTGAAAAAATACATTTCTGAGATTCCTGCCGATGTGGTTTCGGGAGGGTACGAGTATGGTGATGTGCCGCCTCAAAAAGAGAACCTGTTACGCTGGTGTTACGGCAGAAAGCGTGAGACAACGCCAGCGGAAATCAGGAATGTCGCCCCCAATGCCTCTTTTTCGACATTCAACTTCTTGATAGCCAAAGAGATATTTTCGAAAATAACTTTTGATGCAACGCTTAAAGGCTACGGGCACGAGGATACTCTTTTTGGCATTGAACTTGAAAAATGTGGAATTAAAGTCAAACATATCGACAATCCGCTTAGGCATGATGTGTGTGTCTCCACTGATAAATTCCTTGCCCAAACGCGAAATGCTATAGATAACCTATTGATAATCAGTAAGAAATTTTCTGAGGGAAATAAAATTATTGATAATATATCCTTGCTGAAAACATATCGTAAATTAGCGGAATATAAAATAATTCCTCTTTACCGTTTTTTTTATTCGATGATTAATCTATTGGTAAAGAAGAATTTATATTCAGAACATCCTTCAATGTTCATGTTTGACTTGTACAAGTTGGGTTACTTGGTGTCTTTGCGCAAGTGAGAGTTTGGTCAGTTCTTCTCTGCCATGTGAACTGTAACCTGTTTGAACGGTATCTCAATGCCTTTTTCATTGAATTTGTCGTATACCTGCTGGTTCAACTCAAACAGTGCTGTCCAATAGTTTTCGGGTTTTACCCAAAAGCGGAGTTGCAAGTTTACAGAGCTGTCAGACAGAGCGATAAGGTGAACGATCGGTTTTTCAGGCTCTTGAAGAGTGAGAGCGTAGTTGTTGGCGAGCTCGAGCATTTCAGCGCGGGCTTTGTCAACAGATTGCCCGTAAGCGATGCCGATATTCACGTCCACACGGCGGGTTTCGGCGCGGGTGTAGTTCACTAAAGTCTTTGTGGCGAGGTCGGTGTTCGGAACTATTACCACTTTGTTGTCAACAGTTGTCAGTATTGTTGAGAATATCCTGATGTCTTTCACCACACCGGCATAGCTGCCTTGTTCGATGTAGTCGCCGACTTTGTAAGGCTTGAGTGTGAGAATTATGATTCCGCCAGCGAAGTTTTGGAGCGTGCCCTGTAGAGCCATGCCGACAGCCAGACCTGCCGCGCCCAATATGGCGATGAATGAAGTGGCTGCAATGCCCATCATGTTCATCACGGTGAGCAGAAGCAGTACCTTTAAAGTTATGTTGATGATTGAACGGAGAAAACTGCGCAGAGAAACGTCAATATTTTTCTTTTCGTAGATTTTGTCCAAAAACTTGTTGAAATAGTTGATTAGTTTCCAACCTATCCACAGAACAATAAGTGCCATGATGATTTTC
>CACYHL010000015.1 GCA_902774205.1 uncultured Bacteroidota bacterium
CTTCTTGATTTCTGATATCTGTTTTTTTCTTTCCTTCCCATATCCTTCCACAACATCGACTTTATAGCCAAGATTTTTGAATGCAGCGATAAGTTTGAACGGACGAATTCCACTGGCCGATGTCCTTGCCCTGTTCAAATGCATAGGAATATGAAAAATAATATGTTTGTACATTTTAGTTGAAAATAATTTGTTCTAATTTTTGTTTTTGCATAGCATTGTCCATGTTTCCTTAATAAAATCCCGTCTAAACACCATGAACATTGCCACATATACTATAGCATAAATTGCAATGTTACCAATTTGAGCATAGTAGTTGCGAGTGAACAGCATAAACACGCCGCACGGAATTGCTGCTATCACAATGGCAAAGAAAGGGAAGGCTACACTTTGCAAATAATCACCCAATGGGAGTTGCACCAATTTGTAAATCATCATTCGCCAATAAGCGAAAAAAAACGCCACCTCCAACACGACCTGTGCATAAGTAAGTGTTTCTATGGTGGTATGGCAGGCAATCATGGTAGTTATCGCAACACATACTACACGTATAGCTGTCCAGCGGAAACTCACGTCTGTACGCCCTAAAGAAACCATCAATATACCTGCAGGATTGCCAACTGAGTGGAAAAGGCCCCACACAGAGAACAAGCGCACAAAAAACGCAACCTCCATCATTTTCTCACCATAAAGAAAAAAAGTCACAGTATCCGCAAATATGAAAAAAATAGCAAAAATCGGAAAATTTAATGTCGATAAAAAATTCATTATTTTAGAATAGATTGAACGCATCAACGGCACGTTTTCCTGTATTTTTGCAAAAGCGGGTGTCGCCACAGAAGTAATGATAGGATTTATAACCATGATTTTCATCACAAGGTCTTTGCCGAGGTTATAAATGCCCAAGACCTCCATTCCGAAAAAACGACCAATCAGAAATATGTCAACCTTTGCTGAGCAATAGTCAAGCACTTGTGAACCGACTTGATAACCGCCGATTTTTATCATGCCGCCAATTTCGCGAAGGTTGCAATGAAACAGGATGCCATTATTCCTTAATCCTGCAATAGCATAAATGCCATAAATCACAGCCGTCTGCAACAGCATTCCGAAAACAAGACTATAAACGCCCCAGCCAACAAGTGCTGTAACAACAGTAAAAATGGCACCTGCATATACTCCTGTCATATTCACTATGGATATAAATTTGAAATCCAGCTCTTTGGTACGCAAAGTCTGGAATATCTTGCCGAAAGCCGTGATGATAAGCTGCAATCCCAATAATGGTATAATGGTGCTCAATTGGGGTTGATTGTAATATATTGACAATAATGGTGTTATTAAGCATATTATACCAAACAAAAGGGTGCTCACAATCAGATTGACCCAAAACACCGATGAGTACTCTTCCCTTGTTATCTCTTTTTTATGAATAATTCCCACGGAAAAGCCCATGTTAGCGAAGATGTCAGTGAAGCCAATGACCATCGTGGCGATAGCCACAAGTCCAAAATCAGCTTTGGTAAGCAGACGAGCCAATACGAATAACTTGAGCATCTGCACAACTGCATTGTTCGCTGTCGCGATAGTATTCCATTTTGCACCTGATATAGTTCTGTCTTTCAATCCCATATTATATCATATTTTTTGCTCACACATGGCTGGCTGTGAACAGGCATAACCCACAAAAGAAGAGAAAAACAAATAGTGAATCCACAAACAATTAGCACAGCTTGGGGCAAATAGCAATAGCACATACAACGGTATCATAATCCAAAACTCGTTCCGTCCGTGTTTTGTTGCAATTTTTCGCATAAGGTACACAAGTAAAGCAATATACCCTATAAAAACCACCACCCCAGATGTCAGTATAAAATGTAAGAGGTACGAATGGGTGTCGGTAATGTTGCCAAACAATTCATAATTGTCCCATTGAGCATAATAGAACAAATTTCCTTTTAATCCAAATCCCATACAATAGGATTCGAACATTGAGACGAAAGAATAGAGATAAAGATTTGTGCGTATTGAGGTAGAGCCAAAATGGAATACACAAAACAAAATAACGACTCCCACAAGAAAAATCACACCTATAAAGGTGAACAGCACTTTGTGTTTTAGCAATTGTTTGCGTTGTGTAAACAACAAAAAAATGGCAACCGCAACAAAAGCTGTGCGGCATTGCACCATACACAATATGGACATGCATAGAGTCAGATAAATCACAAACACCCACTTTCGACGATTGGGCATGAAGTGTATTCTGTAAGCCATTATATAGCAGAATGTAAGAGCAATCACAACGGCAAAGTCATTCTTGTTGTTGAAAAAAACCGTGGGATAGTTCTGATTGTTTTCTGCCAAAACCATGATTTTTTCAGGAAGTCGCATGTTTGACATCGGAAGATGCCAGCCTATAGCCATTTCTTCTATTGCCATAATAAACGAAACACCGAGAAAGATGCAGCATATCCAGTAAAAGAGGCGCAGACTCTCCTCCGGAGCGGAACAGAAAATCCATAATAGTGCAATTATCAGAGGTAAGATGAACAGGAAATTGACAGTGTCGGAAAATGTCACCCCCCGACCATATGCAACTGTAAGCAGCAAGGTGAAAGTTATATATGTGAAGAAGAAGAAGCAAACAGCGTAGAAAACAGAATCCAACCGTACTCGTTCTGTGAAAAGCACCCCTGCCAACACCAACAAAACACCTAATCGCACAAACATCAACGGTTCAACCAGCAAAAATGTATTGGTGAATGCACCAATACACAAAACGGTAAAAGCGATCTTATGGTACAAACTCAATTCTCTCATTAGCGCACCGGATAAGGCTCGTTTAAGCGTTTTCGGATTTCTGCCATAAGACATACCCCTACTAAAGACAAAAATGAAGAAATCACAAAGACTAATACCGTAGTTTTCAGCAGATCTGGAGGATAGACAGGCGTTTTCACACACGACGGCGCAGAAATCAGGTCAAACAAAAAGTAAAATGCGGTATCATTTTCTGAGTGGTAAGACACATCATCTACAAAATCACTTTTGCAGTTATAATAGTCCAACTGCACCTGTTCCACAACGGAAAAATCAGATTGTGCCGACAGTCGTAAAGACGTCAAATGTTTTGCGGTAACATCTATCTGTTTCAAGAATTGCCACGCCAACGAATCAGCCATGTGCGGCACCTCGTCTCTAATATTTATAACCATTGTATGCCTTGGGGTTTCATGGTATGAAATGCGCTTATCATAATTTTTCTCTGAAAGTGTTGAGGAAATACCAGATTGAATAATCCCTTTACGGAATTGTTCAGCGTGAACTATGCGCCGTACCTGATAACAAGGGTTTAACTGTATTGTGTCTGCGTGTTTTGCCATAACCAACGGATAAATCTCTGTTGATGATTCGTATAAAGGCGTTGCAAAAAAACAGAACAATGCGGCGGCAGTGGCACTACAAAAGACAATGGCAAAAACAAACCATTTATATTTTGTAAAGCACTCCCAGAAATATTGATAGTATCTCATAATAAAAGCATGTTTATTCTATTTCCCCGTAACCTTCACCTTCACATTTGTTGACACCGCTCCGTCTATCAGCATTTTTGTTGTTTTCTGGAAGAACTGAATCTTATAGGTGCCTGGTGTTTTGAAATATTTCACAGGATAGATTACCTTTGAAACCACCCCCTTGTTTTTGTCGGTGATAAGTAGCGTGGTACGCACATGCGACTCCTCCCCGTCTGGTGAAAAGACCGAAAAGACAATGGGGATGCTCATCTCACTGATTCGCGGAGTGTACCTGAAATCGAGAGTTATGGTGTAGGCTGACGCAGTGTCCGCAACCTCAAACTCATGCACGATATAATTCGCTACGACATCGCCCGCCTCCTCATTGAAGCGCATCCACTTCTCCGCTGGAAAAGTGTATGTAAAATCACCGACAACTTTGTCAGAGACTCTCGTACACCCCGAAAATGCCATTGCCAGACAAAACATAAAAGCTATAACAACATTTCTTTCCATTTGCCGATTTTTAATTTTATTTCCCTAATACTAAGCAAGTCGCATTCACAACACTATCAATGACAAAATTAATCTGCTCATCTGTCAAATCGTAAAAAATGGGAAGACTTATCTCACAAGAATAATTTTTGTATGCCATCGGATAATCCTCAATTTTATAGCCTCGCTCTTTGTAGCACGTCAGCATTGGCAAAGGTATAAAATGCACATTCACAGCCACTTCCTGCTCAAAAATCTTTTTCATAATCTCATCGCGCTGTGCTTCGCCGACACCGTTAACGCGCAGTAAATAAGCATGGTATGAAGTCGTCTTCTGTGAAGATTCATATTCCGGCACCTTAAAGAAATCATATTTTGAAAAAGCTTCGGAATATTTGTCAAATATATATTTTCTCTTTTTGAGCATGTCATCTGCATAGCGGTCAATTTCCACCAACCCGATCGCCGCAAGCACATCTGTCATGTTGCATTTGTAACCAGGCTCCACCACGTCGTAACGCCAGTTACCGACTTTCATTTTAGAGAAAGCATCTTTTGTCTGTCCATGTAAAGATTTAATACACAGTTGTTTATAAATTTCTTTCGTGTCAAATGGCGTGGGCAGGTTCAGGCAGATGGCTCCACCTTCAGCGGTGGTCAGATTCTTGACAGCATGGAATGAAAACACGGTTATGTCTGTCAGAGTGCCAGAGGGTTTGTTCTCGTAGCAGGCTCCCAACGAATGGGCGGCGTCCGCAAGAACAAGAATACGGCCTAACATCTTCTGCTCTTCTGTTGTTGGCGTAAACATTTTCCTGATTCTCTCATCTTTCACCAACGCATTGATTTCGTTGTAGTCGCATGGCCAGCCCGCAATATCCACAGGCATAATAACTTTGGTGCGTGGGGTGACAGCCGCCGCGATTTTAGAAACATCAATGTCAAAATCGTCTTTCACGTCAACCATAACTGGTGTGGCGCCGCAATGAAGCACCACATTGGCAGTGGCGGTGTAGGTGTATGCCGGCAGGATAACCTCATCGCCCGCGCCGACACCAAACCAGTGCAAAACAAGCTCCAGCCCCGCCGAAGCCGAGTTGACACATAGCACATCAGGCACCATGCAGAAATCGGCAATACGCTTTTCAAACTCTTTTGTCTTCGGACCTGTGGTAATCCAGCCGGAGCGCAATACCTCGACAACAGCTTCAATGTTCTTTTCGTCAATTCGTGGGGGAGAAAAAGGAACTTTCATTTATCTCAAAATTATTTAAAGTCATTTTAAACGGCAAAGATAAGGAAAATTTCGATTGTGGCGCAAAACATCTTTTTTGTTACTTTTGCAAAAAATTATAATTTACACTGTAAAAATGCTCTATTTTCAAAATATTGGATTATGTTAAGAGAAGAGACTGTTTTCGGGCCAATAAAAAGTCGCAGATTAGGTAATTCATTGGGTATTAATCTTTTACCAGAAAATGGAAAGATCTGCAACTTTGATTGCATCTATTGCGAATGTGGCTGGAACAAGGACGGGCGTGACGACACTGTGCTGCCAACTGCCGAAAAAGTCCGCCACGACCTTGAGGCGAAACTGCAAAATATCCGCAACAGTGGCATTGAGGTTGACTCCATAACATTTTCGGGTGACGGGGAGCCTACTTTGAACCCTGAATTTCCTGAAATCATTGACGACACTGTGGCTCTTCGCGACACCTATTATCCGAAAGCGAAAATTTCGGTTTTGTCGAACGCAACGCGTGTGCATCGTCCTGAAATACTTGCGGCTCTGAAGAAAGTTGACAATCCGATTATGAAGATTGACGCGCCGACAAACGCTCTTGCGCAAAAGATAAACAATCCCGCGCCCGGTTACGATGTCGCCGCGGTGGTGGAGGCGTTGCGCGGCTTTAACGGCGATTTCATCTTGCAAACGATGTTCCTCCGTAGCCCCGAATTTGACTCCTCTTCGCCGGAAGTGCTTGACGGAATGATGAATATTGTGAGAACGCTCCGCCCGCGTGAGGTGATGGTCTATACAATCGACCGCCCCACGCCCGCCGAAAACCTTAGCAAATTCACGGTTGATGAGATGCGCGCACTCCTCACTCCGCTTTTTGACGAAGGGTTTAAAATCCAGATTAAAGGCTGATTCTAATAGCCGAAAATCTCTTCCAAACTCAACTCGGTGACTTTCCCGAATTTCTCCTCCACAGTTTTCAGGTCTATATCTTTCTTTTTTGCTAAAATCATGTAGATTTTTGGTTTGTTTCTGACATATTTCCTGTTAAAATCAATCACATCTTCCAAAGTGAAATCGTCAATTTTCTCGTAAAAATCCTTTCTGTAGTCATAATTCCAGCCTTTTTTAAGATTACTCCGATAAGTGTAGAGAATATTTGATTTTGTTATGCGGTTTGTCTCTATTGAGGTCTTCGCCGCCTCCTTTGCAAGGTCGAATGCGGCTTGCGAGACCGGCATTGAGTCAAAAAGCAGATCGAAATTCACAAAAGCGTCAATCACCTTGTCGTTTTGAGTCGCAATGTAAGAATAGTTGTACATGTAATCATCTTGTTTTGAAGGCATTATGTAACTTGACTGCGCTGTATATGCCAACGACCGCTTCTCGCGCATCTCCTGAAATACGATTCCGTTCATGCCGCCGCCGAAATATTGGTTGTACATTGTCAGTTGCGGATAGAGTTCCCTATTGAAAATGTTGCCGCGCGAAAAAGTTACAAGTTTTGCCTGTTTTGCGTTGTAGGGTGCGAAAAACACTTGATTTTCAACCACTTCTTTCTGTGAAAACTTTTTAGCCTGCTGCGGTTCAGCAAACTGTTTCGGAACAGAAAAATTCTTCTTCAAACTCTTCAGCACATCTTTCAGCGGCGCGGGCCCGTAATAATAAATCTCAGGGCTATAGCTCGTCATCTGTTTTATAATCTCTATTAACTCATTATCTGTCAGAGCTTTAATCTGTTCTTCAGACAAAGAGTAATCCACAAGTTCCTTGCCGTACTCGCAGTAGCGGCGCAGTGCGTTGAAGACAGCGTTCTGGTTCGCTTTCGCGTCATTGCGGTCTTTAATCATATCCACGATGAGATTTTGGAGCGCGGCTGTATCTGCCTGCGGCTCCGTAAGCAGCGCGGTTGCAAGTTGGAACGCCGCCGCCATATTGTCGCCCAACCCACTGAGTGTCAGCGAGGAATTGTCGTCAGAGCAGTTGAAATTGAGTGAGCAGGCAAGCTGGTAGAATTTGCTTTTAACCTCTTCTGGCGACATTTTCTTTGTGCCGAGGTAGCCGAAGTATTTTGCCGCAACCGGCACCCGCAAATCGTGCAACTCTCCGAAATTGAAGTAAATTCTCAGAGAAAAAGTGTTGTTTTCTTCGTTTTTCAAATAATAAACAGGGACATTTTTATATGTCGTTTTTGTGATTTCGCTTTCAAAATTGACAAAAACCGGATGAATCCTGTCAACTTTCGTGTTTTTCACCTCTTTAAAGAAATCGCTTTCGCTGTCGCGGTTAACAACTATTGGCGTTATGTCCGGTTTCACAACTTTTTCCACCTCTTCCGGCGTTCCCTGACGTTTGAAAACCACGACATAATTGTTTCGGAAATGTCGGTTGGCGAAGTTGACAATATCCTGTTTCGTGATAGTATTGTATTTGTCGATAGCATGGCACGCCCTCTCCCAAGGTATGTCGTTCATAAAAGCGTTTGCCATCCACATCGCACGCGAGGAGTTGCTTTCCGTCTGTTTTGTCTCGCGAAGTTGCAGATTGTTGATGGCCGCCGCGATCAGCGACTCGTCAAAGTCACCGCTTTTTATCTTCTCAATCTGCTGAAGCAGAAGATCTTTCACCTCTTCAAGAGATTGTCCTTGCTTTGGTTTTCCAGACAAGATGTATGCAGAGTTGTCGCACAGCACGTATGGCGAACCTGAAGCGCCGCCGGTAAGTTGTTTCTGATTGATATTCAGGTCAATAAGTCCTGATTTTCCGTTCGAGAGGATAAGGTCAGCCATGTTAAGGAGATAAATCTCGTCTGAGTTTGCTGGCTCTCCGATTCTGAAGGCGATACGCACAAATTCCGCTTCAAGACCTGTAATTTCCTTTGTAACAGGTTGTTGTATATCAGTTTCCGCAATGGGCTGAAGCCGCTGCACCGGTTTGGCTTTTAATCCGCCAAAATATTTGCCTATTATTTTTATCGCATCGTCCGGATCAAAATCTCCGGAAAGAGAAATCGCCATATTATTTGGAACGTAATACTTTGAGTAGAAGTTCTTTATGTTTTTGATTGAAGGATTTTTAAGATGTTCAGCTTCGCCCAAAGTTGTCTGCTGCCCATAAGGATGATTCGGGAACAATGCCGCAAGAATCGTCTCGTTAACTTTTCTGCCGTCATTTGTCAACGACATGTTTTTCTCTTCGTAAACCGCCTCTAACTCCGTATGAAACAATCTGATAACAGGATTCGTAAATCTTTCCGCCTGAACTTTCGCCCAATTCTCAAGCTGATTTGACGGAATATTCTCGATATAAACTGTATTGTCGTTAGATGTCCACGCGTTTGTGCCTTGCGAACCGATGAATTTCATGATTTTACTGTATTCGTTAGGGATAGCTAACTTGCTGGCTTCGTAGGAGATGCTGTCAATTTTTCGGTAGATCTCGGCGCGTTTCACCATATCGGTTTCAACTCTGTAAACTTCGAACAAATCTTCAATCGCCGCAAGTTTCCCTTTCTCATTTTCCCAGTCTGTGGTGCCGATTTTGTCAGTTCCCTTGAACATCAGATGTTCAAGATAATGGGCGAGGCCGGTTGTCTCTTTAGGGTCATTTTTGCTGCCGACACGCACTGCGATATAACATTGTATTCTTGGAACATCTTTATATACAGTAAGATATACTTTAAGTCCATTGTCCAATGTGTAAATCCGCGCTGCTAACGGGTCGTCCTTAACAGGAGCCTCCATGTTTTGGGAAAAGAGATTCGCGGAAAAAATTACAAACAACGATAAAATAAGCAGTTTTTTCATGATATTATGATTTTCGTACACAAATAAAGTGCAAAATTACGTTTTTTTCAATATTATAATTTTTATTATTTTTGCAACCGCTTATGAGAAAAAATATTTTCTCTGCTTTATTTTCTACAAAATGTATAGAAAACCTATATTTCTTCCTAAAATTTAGTGTATGAGTCTTTTTATGTTTTTGAAGCTTTTAGGCTGTCTTGCTCTGTTGATGTACGGTATGAAGGTGATGAGCGAGGCACTGCAAAAGCTCACAGGTAGTGGATTGCGCAAAGTGATGAGCACCATGACTGCCAACCGTTTCACTGGAATCCTCACTGGCGGCTTGGTTACAACAGCAATACAGTCGTCAACGGCGACCACAGTTTTGACCGTGAGTTTGGTGAACGCGGGACTTCTAACTCTTGCCCAAGCGATTTCGGTGATTATGGGCGCGAACATAGGTACAACCATAACAGGCTGGGTGATAGCACTTTTCGGCTTCAGTATTCCGATGGATACCATTGTCTTCCCATTTTTTGCGTTCGGTATCCTGATGTCGTATTTCAAACGAAGCAGCACAAAATCATTCGGTGAGTTTATTTTCGGGTTCTCGTTCCTGTTCCTTGGCATTGCCACGCTGAGACAGAATGCTATTGATATGGATCTGCCTCACAATGAAACTGTTATGAACTTTTTTGAGCAATGCCGTAATCTGGGATTTTTGTCATACATCATATTTCTTGTTTTGGGCGGCGTGCTTACAATGTGCGTGCAGTCGTCCGTTGCAATCCTCGCTATAACCATGATTCTCTGCTCCACAGGTGTCGCTGACATCTATCAGGGCATTGCTTTGGTGTTGGGTGAAAACCTCGGAACCACAGTGACATCGAACATTGTGGCGATGAACGCCAACCCGCAGGCCAAACGCGCGGCACTTTTCCACCTGATTTTCAACTTGTTCGGTGTCTGTTGGGTGCTTATGATATTCCGTCCGTTCATTACAATGGTGTGTCATATAGTTGGTTTTGACATGAATGCGGACCTAACACAAGACCCGAACGCCACGGCGAGAATCAACTATGTGCTCTGCGGATTCCACACTGCTTTCAACCTTTGCAACACGTTGATTTTGGTCTGGTTTGTTCCAGTGTTGGAGCGGATAGTATGCCGTATCATCAAAGGGAAGGAGGAAGATGAGGATATGCGCTTGAACTTCATTGGCGGCGGTCTCCTCTCAACAGCTGAACTCTCGCTTATGGAAGCGCGCAAGGAAATCAACCACTTCGCGATTCGCGCACAACGCATGTTCAGAATGGTGCCTGACCTTATGAAAATAACTGATGACAATGACTTCGCGAAACTGTACGCCCGAATTGAAAAGTACGAAGGTATCAGCGACCGCATGGAACTCGAAATCGCAAACTTCCTTAACAAGGTGGCTGAAGGCAGACTGAGTGCCGAAAGTAAGTTGCAGATTAGAAACATGTTACGCGAAATATCGGAGATAGAGAGCATTTGCGACAGCTGCTTTAACATCAGCCGTATCATAAACAGAAAATACCAAGGCAGGGAGAGTTTCAGTCCGGAACAGACAGAACATATTGAGCACATGTTCTCTTTGTGCGACACAGCTCTCACGCAAATGCAGCAAGTGCTTGAAAATCCTAATGAGGATATCAACAAGTCGCTGAATATTGAGAACGAGATTAACGCTTACCGCACACGGCTTAAAGAGAACAACGTCAATGACATCAATGACAAAAAATACAGTTACCAGTCGGGTGTGAACTACATGGACATCATCGGTGATTGCGAGAAATTGGGTGACTACGCGATAAATGTTGTCGAGGCGCACGCAGGTGTAAAACTGACGGTGTAACGCCCCCGTAGAGACGTTCCATGGAACGTCTCTACGATTTGAATCCCCAAAAAAATTATGCAGTGGACTGTCTTTTAGGCGGTTAATAAATTGAGAACTTTTTACCTCTTTTAAGCGAAAAAAATCGGATATTTTTATTATGTTTGCAATATAAAATTGCAAAGTGAAAACAGCCGTATTATCATTGGGTACAAACCTCGGAAACCGTTACGGGAATCTTGAAACTGCGCTTCGTCTGTTAGAAAGGGGGGCGGTACGGGTTGTCAAAACCTCGTCCGTAATCGAGACTGAATCGTGGGGTTTCGACTCATTCCCGTTCCTCAATATGGCTGTCGTTGTTGAAACCGCGCTCACCCCTCTCGATCTGCTTGCATCGACCCAAAAGATAGAGCAGGCGATGGGGCGTACGGAAAAGACTGTGACAGACAAAATCACAGGCAAACCTATCTATTCCGACAGAATCATTGACATTGACATTCTTCTGTACGGAAATGAAACTGTCAATCTGCCGAATCTTACGGTGCCGCACCCTCAAATCAGCGAAAGGGAGTTTGTGTTGCACCCGCTTGCAGAACTGTTTGGCGATAAAGTTGTTCCGCCATTTAAAATCTCTTTCGCGTCAATGCTCGAAAAACCAAATCATCATCATGGATATACATTATAATTACGCTGTCATCGAAGGCTGTATCGGCGCAGGGAAAACCACCCTGTCAACAAAACTCGCGGAGGATTTGAATTCGAATCTTATTCTGGAGCGTTTTGCCGACAACAGCTTCCTCCCGAAATTTTATGAAGACCCTGAACATTACGCCTTTCCACTTGAAATGTCTTTTTTGAGCGACCGCTACCAGCAGCTGAAGAACTTCCAGCGCGATGTCTTCAAAAGTGGGCTCATCATATCTGACTATTTCATAAACAAGTGTATAATTTTCTCGAAAAACAACTTGAAAGGTGATGAATATTCTCTCTATCTTAAAATTGCGAATCTGATATTCGATGCGCTTCCGAAACCAGATCTGATGATTTACCTATATAATAATATAGAAAGGCTTATGCAGAACATTTCGGTACGCGGCCGCGACTACGAAAGGAACATCTCGCCCGAATACCTGTCAAACATACAGGAAGGCTATATGAACTATCTTAGCCATTATAATCCTGATATACCGATACTTATTGTTGACGCCCACAATCTCGACTTTGTCAAGAACCCCGGAGACTACGAAAAACTAAAATCGCTACTTTATAATGTGTATCCTAAAGGTATAAACAGAATCACCGATTTGTGATTTTTTTCAGATGAATAGCCCGAATATGTTTTTTTTTTAGTACCTTTGCTCACTTTTTCTTAAACAAACAATAGTAAATTGAAATAATAGAAAAAATATGAAAGCAAGAACTTTATTCCGTGTATTGTTGGTTTTACTCGTTGTCTTTTTCGCTATTTTGGCAATGCGCTCAATTATGCGCCCCGAACGCTTTAAAACAGTTTACACTTTGAGACATGATGAGATTGTGAACCGCTTGACTTCAATCAGAACAATACAAACTGTTTATAAGAACGAGAAAAAGAGATTCGCCGGTTCTGTTGACGAACTTGTCGATTTTGTTGAGAACGGCACTATCGTGATTGTGAAAAACACGGGCGAAATTCCTGAGGATATGACTGAGGAACAGGCTTTTAAAGCCGGACTTCTGAAGAAAGAGGAGGTGAAAATTCCGGCAAAGAACAAGATTCTCGAACTTGACCCCAATGTCATGCTGAAGGATTTTCAGTATATTCCATTCACAGACAAAAAGAAATTCACCATTGACACGGCATCCATTTCGAGTGCGACTTACAGCATTCCGGTTTACAGGATAGAAGTTCCGATTGACGACATCCTTGCGAACATGGACCGTTCAATCCAGCCGGAAAATGCAAATGTGTTTGTGAAATTATGGAACAAACTGTTCTACACCGGTTTGGCAGAAGAAACCCAGTACAAATCGCAGTACAAGGATATGTGGATGGGTTCGCTGACAGAAGCCAGCACAACCGGCAGTTGGGAATAGTATGATAAAGCATTTTGAGAATTTTTCGCTGTTAGCTGACGAAAGTGGCGGGAAGCCGGTTGTGCTGGCTGCCAACTATCCGCCTGTGCTCGTCCCCGCCGAAATATTCGACGAAAACCTGAAACAGAAATACCTCTCCCTCTATTTCGACTTGTCGGAACTGTCGGAGGTCTATTGCGGCGACATTGCGGAATATAAAGCCATTTTCTCGCTCGACAAGCAAGACCTTTTCCTTGCGGGCAGGGAGAACCGCGATTTCGAGGTGAATCATTTTCTGCTCTATCTTTACGATAGGCTTCACAAAGAAAAACAGCTTCCTGAAAACACGCTTGTTGTGGTTGCGAACGCCGCCACAGCCGACTATTGGCTCAAAGTGAATGGGAAGCTCATGCTGCTCAACCGTTTCAGTTTCACCACAAAAGAGGATTTTCTCTACATGGTTTTGAACGTTCTTGTGCAGTATAACATCGAATTTAACGACTGCGGTCTTTACATCACCGACCGCGCCTCAAACTCCGAAGCGATAGATTTGGTGCGCCAATACGTGGCGAATGTGGAAACGGTGGAATTTTAGTTGTTTATATATAATTTAGAGGCGCCCATCGGGGCGCCTCTAAATTTCCAAAATTATTAATTCTCCTTAAAACAATAACATTGTAACGACGTTTTTCCGTAGAGACGTTCCATGGAACGTCTCTACAATTCGTTTTTACACTGCAAAGATATAATCGTATTTTACGTTAGCAAATAGCCATTTGTCGGTATTTGGCATTGGGTTGATACCGAATTATTGTTAATTCCGCTCCATGGGATGTGTCTACATCATTAATCATTATAACTACCCGATAAACAAAAAAAAGACCTTCGGATTTTCCGAAGGTCTTTTTCATTTTGCCGGTTAAAACCGGTGCGGTATGTTATTTCTGAACGTTGAATTTCTTGACAACAACACCGTTTTCTGTAGCTATTTTAGCGACGTACAAGCCAGAAGCGAGGTTAGAAACATTGATTTGTGCTTCGTTGCCTGAAACTTCATAATTGGCAATATTTTTGCCGAATACGTCATAAACGCTTACTGTTGACATGTTGTCGATGCTTCTCAAGTTAACCATGTCTTTTGTCGGGTTAGGATAGAGGGTGACAAATGAAGAAGCGTTCACATTGTCGTTGATACCGACATTGTCGCGGATATTGAAGTTGTCAAGGAACATTGATCTTTGATTGTTGTAAGCGTAGAAAGCAATGTAGTATGTTCCGTCTTCAGGAACTGTGAATACGTTTGTGTAGGTTTGCCAATCTTGGTTATTGAACATTGTCAATTCGTCGATGAGAGTATAGTCACTTGGGTTGTCACTGACTTTCTTGCCAATGTAAACTTTCATGCTTGAGGTGAGTTCAGGGTCATAAACAGCGTAATCGAATGATAACTCGTATTGTTTTGCAGCTTGGAAATCCATGCATGAAGATACGAGGAAGTCTTCACCACCTGTATAGTATGAATACTGTGGCATTGATGCATAATAAAGGTTACCAATGTGATACCAATATCCGCTAGTGTTTATGTTCCAAAAACATTCATTATTCAGACCATTGAGTGTGCTCCAGTTGAGGATGTCAGCTTCTGTGGTGAATTTGTTTTCGTATGGGTATGATGTGACAGAAGCGACCAAGCCGGTTTCAGCTGTAATAGTATCGTTGTCAGCATTGTTGTCGTTTGCGAGTTCAGCCCAGAGGGTGACAGTTTCGATTGCGGGAACAGTGAGGTCTGCCAGCGTTGTGAATGTGTATTCATATTCTGCACCTGAAGCGATAGTTTCTGTAACAGACTCAACAACAGGAGTAGCGTTGCCAACCTGATAGTAAGCGCTGAAAGCTGTGATTTCGTTTACACCAGTGTTTTTGACGGTCATTTTGATTGTTTCAGCGCCTGTCAGTTCGCAGCTGAGAGCCGGAACAGCGTGGTTTACAACAGCGATGTCGTTTTTCTCAGCAAGTTTAAGAAGGACATTGTCAAGGTAGATGTCGCCTTGTGAAGCAGCGCTTGCGCCTTTGAAGCCAATGTAATAGATTCCGTCAGCAGGAATATTGAATATCTGTGAGAAGGTCTTGAAGTTCTCGTTTGAGAATGAAACACTGCCGATAAGCTGCATTGAAGCCGGATCCGGAGTTGTACCATAATAGATATTCAATTTTTCAGTGTAGATTGCTGAATAAGCTTTATAGAGGAATTCGAGAGTGTAGTCGCCTGCCTGAAGGTCGAAGCATGAAGAGAAAAGCCAGTCATTGACAGGAGTAGAGTTGAATGTTTGGCAGAAGAAAAGTTTGTTGCCATTATCTTCTGTTGTGTAGTGCCAGCCGTAAACGTCTTCGTCAACGTCAACAATTGACCAGCCTTTCAATTGGTCTTCAGTTTCAAAGTCGTTGGTGTAGGTAACAGTTTCGGGTGCGGGAACACCAGTGCCATACCATGCTGTTGTGTCGTTTCCGAGGAACTCATCATTTGGCAAAACAACCCAGCCGCGGATTGAATCAGCATCCATTGCGAAAGTGAGGTCAGCCAAAGTTGCGAATGTGTGGATGTAAGATGAATCAGGGAGAAGAGTCGTTGTCACGTGCTCAACAACTGGAGCATGATTGCTTATCTGATAAGCTACGTCAAATTCATAAACAGTGTCAACACCTTCGTTTACAACTCCAATTTGGATTTTCTCTTGGTCTGTCAACTCGCATGAGTAATCCGGAACACCGAGTGCGTATGCTTCCAGGTTTTTGTGGAAAAGTTCTTTGAGGGTGATGTCATCTACCAAAAAGATGAACCTGTCCTTTGACACACAGTTTATTGCAACATATTTCGCGTTAGCGGGGACTTCGTATGTGTATTTTGTCCAATCTTCAGGAACATCAGTATATGGAAGATTCAGACAGTTTGCCATAGTAAAATCAGAAGGATTATCACCTGTTGTAGAATAGAACACATTAAATCTCTCTTCTCCATATTGGTCAGTATAGGTTGCTGCCCAGAAAGAGAAAATGTATTTGTTGCCGTTGTTTGGCAAAAGTGGACTTATGAGCCAGTCATTATTCCCGGTACTGTGTTTAAGGGTAGAGGCAAAACAAGCCAAAACAGGATTTCCGGAAGGAGATTCTACTGTGTAGGAAACCCCGGCATCCTCAAAATCGAAAGAGATGAATGCCATCGGACAGAAATTGTTCGGGAAAGTTGTTCCTTGGAATCCATAGGTTGAATCAGCATCAACATCAACGAATTTCCAGTACCCTGCAGGGTTAATTGTGTAGAGCGGGTAACTCGAGCAATCATCATAGATTGGCAGAGTTTGTGCGTTAGCAAAGAAAAATCCTACTGCCAACAGCATGCTAAGTAATAATGTTTTTTTCATAATAAAATAATTTAAGGTTAATATTGTTTATTCCTTTTAAAGTACAAAAATAGCAAAAATTACTTTACATAAGTTCCTCTTTCATTTTTTTAACTTTTTTTGTCAAAAAATTCTCAGCTTTTTCTTGGGATTCAAAGTCTCTTAAATCGGCTTTTGCCTCAAAGTAGAATTTTATTTTCGGTTCCGTTCCGGAGGGGCGCACTGTTATTTTGTCGCCGGCGGCGGTGAAAAACTGCAGCACATTAGATTTCGGCAGCGGCAGTGTCTCTTCTTTCCCTGTCAGGCAGTCGGTTAAGGTCTGTTTCTGTATATCCTTTATTTTCACTACTTTAGAACCTGCTATCTCTTTTGGCGGGTTCTCGCGGAAACGCACCATCATATCGGCAATCGCTTTCGCCCCGTCTTGACCTTTTTTAGTAACAGATACGAGCTCTGTCCGGTAAAAACCGTATTTCCCGTAAAGTTCATTGAGAAGCGAGTGTAGGGTTTTACCGTTCTCGGCCAGCACTGCCGCGAGTTCGGCAATCATGCAGCAGGCGGAGACGGCGTCCTTGTCGCGCACAAAATCGCCCACAAGCGTTCCGTAACTCTCCTCGCCGCCAACTAAAAACTGCTTTTTGCCCTCATAGTTCTTGATCTGCTCGGCAATGTACTTGAAACCTGTAAGCACATCTTCGCAAACAATTCCGAAATCATCGGCTATGTCTTTTATAAGCTCTGTCGTGACAATGGTTTTCACGATGAACTTGTCGCTCAAACTCTCCTTTTTAGCGTGTTCGCTCAGGACATAATAGACGAGCAGAGAGGCGGTCATGTTGCCGGTGAAGAGCTGCATTTTGCCGTCAGCGCCGCGCACCGCGATGCCCATTCTGTCAGCGTCAGGGTCGGTGGCAAGGACAAGTCCGGCCTTCACCGAGTCGGCGAGTTTCAGCGCAAGTTCCATGGCTGAGCTCTCTTCGGGGTTCGGCGATTTCACTGTCGGGAAATTCCCGTCTGGCTCGGCTTGTTCGGAGCATACGATAACATTCTCAAATCCAAGCTGTTTCAGCGCACGCGGCACCAATGTGATGCCAGTCCCGTGAAGCGGCGTGTAGACAATCGGCATATTCTTGTGCCGTTTCACAATTTCGGGGTGCAGCGAAACCGACAGAATCTTCTCTAAATAAGGTTTGTCAACATTTTCGCCAATAATTTCGATGTTTTTGTCAATTTTTTCCCATTTTATCTCATCTACAGAAGAGATTTTATTCACTTCGGCGATGATGTTTTTGTCGTGAGGTGGGACAAGCTGGCCGCCGTCCTCCCAATAAACCTTGTAGCCGTTATACTCTTTCGGGTTGTGTGAGGCGGTCACGACAATTCCGGCGTTGCAGTGCAGGAAGCGGACTGCGAAGGAGAGTTCCGGTGTGGGGCGCAGAGCTTCAAAAAGGAAGCAGTGGATGCCGTTTGCGGAGAGCACCGCGGCTGTTATCTCGGCGAAGCTTCGGCTGTTGAGGCGCGAGTCGTGTGCCACAGCGACTTTGAGGCCATTGTTGCCGAAAGTCTTTAGCAGGTAGTTGGCGAGGCCTTGGGTGGCAGCCCCCACAGTGTATCTGTTCATGCGGTTCGAGCCCACACCCATGATTCCGCGGAGCCCGCCGGTGCCAAACTCCAAGTCGCGGTAGAAAGACTCCGTAAGTTCATTCTCGTCTTCCGCCATCATCTTGCGGATAGCGGCTTTGGTATCTTCGTCGTAATTGCCGTTCAACCAAGTGTTTGCCTTTTCTAAGATCTCTTTTTCTATCATAATGTTGGGTTGAAATTATAGTATAATCAAATCTGATTCGCGTTTCGTTGCAAAAGAAAGTCGGCGAGGACGAGTGCGGTCATTGCTTCCACTACTGGCAAAACACGAGGATAGACACAACGGTCGTTGCGGCTATTCCCTTCATATACAGCTGGTTGACCGTTGAAATCAATGGTTTGCTGCGGGCGTCTAAAAGTCGGTATCGGTTTGAAAGCCACTGTGAAGAAAATCTCCTGTCCGTTGCTTATTCCGGCCTGCACGCCGCCGTCGTTGTTTGAAAGGAACTTGAATCCTGAAGTTTGGCGGTCGTTGTATTCGGAGCCGAGCATGTCGGCGGCGTGAAACCCCGCGCCGAGCTCAAACCCTTTGGCTGCGTTGATGGAGAGCATTGCGTAAGCGAGGCGCGCATCCAGCTTGTCATAGACGGGTTCGCCCAACCCTGTTGGCACGCCGCAGACGGAGACGCGCACCTTTGCGCCGATTGTGTCATCGGGCGGGCAGGGGCGGAGCGGTGCTGCGAGCGCGCTCGTTATTTCAATGCCGTGGCGTTTCAGAAGCAGTTTTGCAATGGCACCGGCGACCACACGGCATACAGTCTGCCGCGCCGAAGCACGACCGCTGCCATAGTTGTCCTCGTGCCCATATTTTTCCATATACACAAAAGATGCGTGAGATGGTTTAATAACCTGATTGTTAGTAGAATCTGCTTTAACGTCTCTGTTCATGACGAGGAAAGCGATGGGTGTGCCGAGGGTTTTGCTGTCTCGGATTCCTGAAAGGAATTTCACGGAGTCGGGTTCGTGGCGTTCCGTTGAAAGCTCATCGTGGGAGGGGGCGCGGCGGCGCAACTCCTCATTAACGAAATCAAGGTCTATTTCAAGTCCGGCGGGACAGCCGTCAATAACGCCGCCGACCGCCGCGCCGTGGCTCTCGCCAAAATCTGTTATTCTGAAAAGTGTTCCGAAAGTGTTTGACATCTTATTTTTTATATGAGTGCAAAGATAATTAAAAGATTCTTTTTGCCATTTTTATAGTGAATAAAAAATAAAGGGCATGGTAATGTTTATTTGAAATTTTATATATCTTTGTTCGCTTTAAAATAAATTTATGAAAAGATTATCAGTTCTAATCTGCATTTTAATTTCAGCTGCAACGCTGTTTGCGCAAAATAACAATTTCTCGTATCAGGCTGTGATACGAGACAACAATAACCATCTTATTGCAAATCAAAATGTTGGTGTCCGATTATCACTTATTCGAGATATTCCAAACGGGGTTGGTGACTATGTTGAGACACACACGGTTCAAACCAACGCCAATGGCCTTTTAACTCTTATGGTCGGAACAGGTAACGTGGTTTCAGGAAGCATGTCGGGTGTTGATTGGAGTGGGCACACATATTATCTGAAAAGTGAAATTGACCCGACAGGCGGAAACAATTATACCGTCACGGGTGTGCAGGTTATTACAGGTGTTCCGTTCGCACAATATGCGGCAAATAGTAATTATGTCGAAACACAAGTTATTAGCATTAGCAATGATACAATCTTTCTCTCAGGTGGGACAAACAGTTTTGTAAAACTTCCTGCGAATGGCGGCGTAACAATTCCTGACAGCATATCCGCGTTTATTAATAACGTAGGTTATATCACTTCGGATTCTATTCCGACAAACATTTCATATTTCACAAATGATTCTCACTATATCACATCATACGTTGATTCGCAGCAGATAACACTATCAGGAGACACACTGAAACTTGAGCGTGGTGGCAGTGTCTTGCTCTCTCCATCTTGCTGCGCACTGGTTGATACTCTTAAAGAACAAATTGATAGTTTGAACAATGTTGTCGCTTTGCTGCAATCCATCGTTTGCAAACCGACTGTCACAACAGATATTATAACCTCAATATCCACATGTTCAGCTGTTTGTGGTGCCGGGGTGACATCTCCATGCGGTATCGCAGTATCAGAACGCGGTGTCTGCTGGAACACCTCTGGTAACGCAACCCTGACCGACAGCCACACATCTGACGGCAACGGAACAGGAAATTTCGTTAGCAGTTTAATCGGACTTACCCCAAATACAACATACTATGCCAGAGCGTATGCAATTAGTGGGAATGACACTATTTATGGGAGTGATAGGATTTTTATAACAGAATGCGATAATTTTTTGAAAATAGATACAATGGAAATTACATCATGTGGAGGAATTGGTTCATACATTTGGCACGATAAAACGTTAACAACCAGTGGTATATATTATGACTCATTGAAAAAAAATATAAGTGGGTGTGATAGTGTCTATGTTTTGTATCTTATGCTTTCCTCATTGAAAGTAATTGATTATGATAGCAATGTTTATAATACTGTATATCTTGGTACACAATGTTGGATGAAAGAAAATTTGAGAACTACACATTATGCAAATGGAGAATATATTCCTATCGGAAATACTACTACTTTAACAAGCATATATAGGTATCAACCTAATGACGATAGTTTCACAATTCCGACCTATGGATATTTGTATAATTGGGCTGCGGTTATGCATGGAGAAGCCTCATCAACTGCGAATCCGAGTGGCGTGCAAGGTATCTGTCCTGATGGGTGGCATGTGCCAAGTGTAGCAGAATTATCTCAACTTACAACTTATGTTGGTCAACAAAGTCAATATGTGTGTAATAATAATAGCAATAATGTGGCTAAAGCATTAGCCTCAACTACTGGTTGGACTACTAATTCTATAAATTGTTCACCTTGTAATGATCCTTCCAAAAATAATGCTACAGGCTTCAATTTAATGCCTGCGGGTTATTATTTTTATGGAATAAATGGTTTTGGGCAATTTGCAAATTTATGGACTACTGTTAAATCTGATAGTTCTAATTCTTATAATTTTTATATGGAATATGATTATGGTGGATTTGAAAGCATAACAGGGTATAGTGGTGCGGGAAATTCTGTCCGTTGCTTGAAAGACTGATAGAGGAATTATTGGGCAAAAATCTGCGTTTATCAGCGGAATCAGCGAGAGAATTTATGCCCGCAGATTTTATTATCAACAAACCACATATTTTATCACAAAGCTTAAGGTATTTGAAATTTTATATATCTTTGTTCGCTTTAAAAATAAATTTATGAAAAGATTATCAGTTCTAATCTGCATTTTAATTTCAGCTGCAACGCTGTTTGCGCAAAATAACAATTTCTCGTATCAGGCTGTGAGACTATGTTGAGACACACACGGTTCAAACCAACGCCAACGGTCTTTTGACTTTGATGGTCGGGAAAGGCAACGTGGTTTCAGGAAGCATGTCGAATGTGGATTGGAACAATCATACATATTATTTGAAGACAGAAGTTGATTATACAGGTGGAATAAATTACACCATTACTAATGTCCAAGTTGTTGCAGCGGTTCCTTTCGCCCATTATGCGGCAAGCAGTAATTATACTGAAACACAGGTTATCAGCATTAGCAATGATACGATATTTCTCACCGGAGGCACAAACAGTTTCGTGAAACTGCCGGAGGTGAATGTGCATGTTCCCGACAGCATATCCGCATTTGTCAATGATGTCGGATACATCACGGCTAACGATATTCCTTCAGATATCTCTTATTTCAATAATGATGCGGGTTATATCACATCATACGTTGACTCGCAGCAGATAAGCATATCTGGCGACACGTTGAAACTTGAGCGCGGCGGCAGCGTTGTCCTCTCCCTTTCATGTTGTACAGTTATCGACAGTCTGGCAGAAAAAATGGATAGTCTTGATAATGGAATAGACAGTTTGAACAATATAATCTCAACATTGGAATCCATAATTTGCAAGCCACAGGTTCTCACCAATAATGTTGCAGCAATATTCACAGACACAGCGGTTTGTGGAGGATACGTGATTTCGCCTTGCGGTTACGAGGTTTCGGAAAGGGGTGTGTGCTGGAATACGACAGGTTCTGCGAATCTGAGCGACAGCCACACTTCAGACGGCACTGGCGCCGGTAATTTTACAAGTGTGCTTACGGGATTATCTTTAGACACATATTACGTTAGGGCTTACTTGATTAGTGGAAATGACACTGTCTATGGCAATGAGGTGGCGTTTGCGACTATGGGTTTGCCAGTGGTGACGACCACTGCCGCAAGCAATGTTACTAAGAATGCTGCTGTTTCAGGTGGTGAAGTGACTTCTGATGGTGGAATGGTTGTAATGCAACGTGGTGTATGTTGGAGTATGTCTCAAAATCCTACTATGGCAGACAACCATACTTTTGACGGTGCCGGACTCGGAATTTTCACAAGCAATCTTACAGAACTGCTTCCGGCAACAACATATTACGTGAGAGCTTACGCTATAAATCCCATTGACACTGCGTACGGCGAAGAAGTTTCTTTTACAACTGTTGACGCTTGCGATGGCGAACTGACAGTGACTGATATAGATGGTAATGAATACAATGTTGTGATGATTGGTACCCAATGCTGGATGAGAGAAAATGAAGAATATA
>CACYHL010000016.1 GCA_902774205.1 uncultured Bacteroidota bacterium
TTGGAGCATGTTGCGCACAACATTGTCAAGGAATTGAAAAACTGTTTCCCGCAGATTTCAGATCTCAGAGTGACAGTCCGAAAACTGAATCCAGTGCTCGGCGGAAAGACGGCTGAGGCGGCGGTTACGGTGACTGGCAATTAATACAAAACCGCTCCTTATTCGTATGTTTCTGACATTTTTATTATCTTTGCTGCGTTTTTGTGGTTCATAATTAAAATCATAATATGATGAAAAAACTTGAAACATTATTGTTGATAACATTACTTGCTACAATGAATTTCGTTTACTCGCAAAGTGATGATTATCTGTTAATTGTTGGAAAAGACACCGTTACAAAAGAAGAGTTTTTGCGCACTTACCAGAAAAACAGCTCACTTGAGAAAGCCACCCAGAAAGATTTGCGCGAATACCTTGATTTATATACGAATTTCAAACTCAAGGTTATGGACGGGAAAGCTCATCAGGTGGACACCTCTGCCAATTTTAAACGTGAGCTTAATTCATATAGAAACCAATCCGCACAACAATATCTTGTAGATAAGGAAGTTACGGAAGAATTGATAGAAGAGGCATACGATCATGCTAAATATGATGTGAGGGCTTCACATATTCTCATCAGTTGCAAAAGCACAGAGCCCTCTGACACGTTAGCGGCTTACAAGAAGATAATGGATATTCGTAAAAAACTGATAAACAAGGAGATGAGTTTTGCCGATGCGGCGGTCAAATATTCTGATGACCCGTCAGCGAAGGAACGTGAAGGCCGTGTCGGAAAGAAATTGCCTGGCAATAATGGAGATCTCGGCTATTTCACAGTTTTCAATATGATTTATCCGTTCGAGGTTGCGGTTTATAATACGCCTGTCGGACAGATTTCAATGCCGGTGCGCACCTCTTTCGGCTATCATCTCATCTATGTCTCTGATAAAGTTCCGGCGGTTGAGTCCATTTCAATTTCGCAGATTTATATAGAGGATTCTCTCGCAAAAGAGGGCAAAATGACAGCCGAAACCAAGAAAAAAATTGATGAGATTCAGAAAAAACTGAAAGCGAAAAACAGTTTTGAGGATTTGGTAATGGCTTATTCTGATGACAAAGGCACTGCCACGGAAGCGAAAAAGGGAGAGGTGACAGCTTTTGCTCCGCAGCGCCGTCCGGGCGATTTTGTGAAAGCATGCCTCTCGTTGAAACCCGGTGAAATCTCGTCGCCAGTCTCAACTCACGATGGCTGGTTCATCATCAAGCTCAATGATATTAAGAAAGTTGAAATAACAGACGAATACAAATATTCACTTAAAAATAGGATTCAGCGCGATAACCGCTCGTTCAAAAGCAAGGAGTCTTTGGTCGAAAAGTTGAAGAAAGAATATAAGTTCAAAGATTCAGGTTCGGCGGCGGCTCTCGATTTCTTTGGAAAAAATATCCCGCAAGAGTACATGCAGTCTTCAAAAATTGAATTGGAAGAATTGGATGGTATAAACAAATTGAAACCGATGTTCACTTTCGCGGACCAAAAAGTAACCGCTATTGACTATGCGAAATATATCCGTCGTTTTCAAGGAATCAGCAATATTCAGGATATACGGAAATTTGTCGAGGATAAATATCCGTTTTTTGTTAACGAAACAATTTTGCGATACGAAAACGAACATTTGGAAGACAAATATCCTGATTTTAAGTTACTTGTGGAAGAATATCATGATGGAATGGTTCTGTATGAGATAACCTCTTCTGAGGTGTGGCTCAAAGCTGTGAAAGACACAACCGGACTTGAGAACTTCTACGAAACTGTCAAACACAAATATCCTGTGTCAAAATCAGACCCGACACCAAAACACTTTGACGAGGTGAAATCGGCGGTTATCACTGAATATCAGGATTATCTTGAAGGAAAATGGCTTGAGGCGTTGCGGGCAAAATATCCTGTCAAAGTCAATGAAAAGGTCTTCGACTCGATTCTCAAAAAATAGGAAGTGAGAAAGTCCGCGCTTTTCATATTGCTGCTCGTATTATTTGCCGCGTGCTCCGACTCAGGCGACAGTGTCGTGGCTGAGGTGTACGAGAACAAACTCTACCTTTCGGAAGTGCAAGGACAGATTCCAGAGTACCTGACAGGCAAGGACAGTGTTGAGTTCGCAAGGAAGATAATAGACGATTGGATTGTAAACCAGCTGCTTCTGCACGAAGCCTACAAGGAACTCACCGCTTCGGAGCGCGATTTTACAAAAGAACTCACAGAACTCCACAACGACCTGATGATTCAGGCGTACTGCCGGAAAATAACAGCCGACACAAACCTGTTTCCCGTTTCTGACGATGAAGTGCGGGAGTTTATGAAGACGTATGGCCTTGACTATTCCGTTGAAAAAGAGATTGTTCGGCTTAATTACGTCAAACTGCCGAAGAAATCGAAACTTATTGCAAAAATAAAACCGATTCTCTCTGATGACGATCTCCGCCAAACCGAGAAACCTGTCATTGAAAAGCTTTGTGCCGACTCCATCGAGTATTTCATTGATGATGACAAATGGCTTTATCTTGAGGACATTGAGGTTGAATTTCCTTTGCAGGTTAAGGAAAAAGAGCAGTTAAAAGATGAAAACCGGTTCCTTGAGGTTGAAGATGATGAATACCATTATATGATAGTGCTACTTGACTACCGGAAGCACCAGACCGCTGCGGAGAGTGGCGCCGCAAACTATGAGAACGCCCGCAACATGATACGTCAGCAGAAACGTGTACGCTTCATAAAAAATAGGGTGGAGGAGTTGCGTTAATAATGGAAAAAGACAAATTAATTGTGTATTTTTGCAGGATTTAATTTTTGGCGTAAACAAATGCGAAAAATGATGTTTCAGAAAAAAAGAGTCACGCTTTTATATATTATATGTATAGTCTTCACCATGTTATCTGTTTCCGCGGAAGCGCAGGTGGCATGCAAGGCAAAGGCTCCGTCACAAGTTGCGGTGGGACAAAGTTTCAACTTCACGATAGAACTCAACGAAAGTGCGAAAGTGGGTTCCACGCAGTTCAACGGCTTCAATGTGCTTGGCGGACCAAGCACAAGTCAGTCAACCTCAATAAGCATTATTAATGGCTCAACTACTAAAACATCCTCATACACATATACATACGTATTGCAAGCTACAAAGGAGGGAAGTTTTACAATTCCGCCCGTAACGATGATTGTTGACGGCAAGCAGGTTAAATCGAATTCGGTAACGGTAAATGTTGTTCCGGCTTCGCAGCAGCAGCAGACCGCAGGCAACGGTCGCCAACAACAGCAGCAACAGGCGCCGGCGTTTGACAAAAGTGACGTTTTTGTAAGAGCATCGGCTTCGAACAGCACGCCGTACCAAGGCGAGCAGGTCATCATTACGCACAAGTTGTACATCGGTCCGGGTGTCAATGGCGGTTATCAGGTTGCAGGGGTGAACATGCCATCTCAGCAGGGTTTTTGGACATACACTCTTGGCGATCCCGACAGCGAGTCTCCCGCAAAAACAGAGGTGGTGAACGGCAAGCGATACACAGTGCATGAGATACGACGCACAGCAGCATTCCCGCAACAGTCTGGCACACTGACAGTAACACCGTTTGAGTTGGATTTCATGTGCCGTGTCATCTACCAAGTGCAAAGCAACAACCCATTTGATTTCTTTTTCGGCGGGGGACAGCGCGCGCAGGACTACCAGTGGAAAATCAAGTCCAACAGCGTGAAACTCAACGTGAAACCTCTTCCTCAAAACGGCAAACCTGAGGATTTTTCAGGGATTGTCGGCGGGTTCACTCTCACCGCTAATCTATCTCGCAGCGAACTCAAGGCCAACGATGCCACAAACCTAATCGTGACAATTTCTGGTACCGGAAACTTGCAGCACATCGAAGCGCTGCCGTTGGAATTTCCTTCAGACTTTGATGTCACCGACCCGAAAATAACGGATAACATCAACACTCGCGGCAACAGTGTCAATGGCTCCCGCTCTTTTGAGTATGTCATCATTCCGCGCAGCGCGGGCGAATTCACAATCCCTGCGGCATCTTTCTCTTATTTTGATACTAAAACACGTACTTATAACACTTTAACCACACCGGAATTTAAACTCAAAATAGAAAAAGGCGATGGCAACAACGTAGTCTCTACGAGCGAGTCACATAAAAAAGAGATAAAAAAACTCGGCTCAGACATACGCTATATAAAAACGACGGATTCAGGCTTTGCTCCGAAACGGGCGGCATTCTTTGCCACGCCTTGGTATTTCCTCTATCTTCTTCTTCCTTTAATGCTTTTCATTTTATTCCTGATAATCTGGCGTAAAAAAATAGAAGAGAGACAAAACGTTGTGGAAACACGTAACCGCCGAGCCAACAAAGTGGCGAGAAAACGACTTCAAACAGCTGGAAAACTGCTGAAAGAGAACAAAAAAGAGGAGTTTTACGTGGAAATCTCGCGAGTGCTATGGGGCTACATGAGCGACAAGTTCAAAATCCCGTTGGCACAACTGTCCATGGAAACAGTAGAGATGAAACTGCAAGAGAAAAACCTTGACCAAGAGGCAATTAATGACTTTCTCTCAACTCTTAGCCAATGTGAGTTCGCACGTTTCGCACCGGGTGACTCCACCGAGATGATGCATAATATGTACGATCTCTCGATGCAGTTTATCACAAAGATAGAGAAGAAAAATTAGAATAATGCCAGCTGGTTTGCGTGACGTTGGCATGGTGCGTATTTTTTCGTTGTATAACAGGTTTATTTAAATAATTACAATAAGATGGATAATAAAAAAAGCACTTACGGTATTTTTATCATCGGCTCACTGTTTTTTGTTTTCGGGTTCGTGACGTGGCTCAACAGCCTGTTGATACCATTTCTAAAAACGGCATGCCAACTCACTGATTTTCAGTCAACATTTGTAACATTCGCATTCTATATCTCATATTTTGTGATGTCAATACCTTCCGCGATGATTCTGAAGCGGACAGGTTATGGCAACGGCATGGCGCTGGGGCTTGTCATAATGGCTATCGGTGCGGCGTTTTTCATTCCGGCGGCGATGAACCGCAGCTACATAATATTCCTCATCGGGCTGTTCGCGCAAGGTGTCGGGCTTTCGTTGCTGCAAACCGCTTCGAACCCGTATGTCACAATTCTCGGACCTGTGGAGACGGCGGCGCGCCGCATGAGCATTATGGGTATTTGCAACAAGGTGGCTGGAATGGTTGGCATAATTGTGCTTTCATCGGTTTTGTTCGGCGGCACCGAAAAACTCAACCAAACTATTCTGACAACTACTGACCCTGTCGTGAAAGACGCTCTGTTGCAACAACTTTCAAACCAGATAATTCTTCCGTATATCATCATAACTTTTATGCTGATAGCTCTCTTTATCTTTGTTAAGGCTGCTCATCTTCCTGAAATTCAAGAAGATAATGAAACTGTTGAAGATGGTGACATAACCAAAACTATTTGGGATTACCCATATTTGTGGTTCGGGATTTTAGCCATTTTCTTTTATGTTGGCGCAGAAGTACTTGCTATTGATTACTTGCCGAATTATGGTAAATATTGCGGGCTTGCGGAGCCTGTCGCGCGGAACCTCGGCGCGTTCTCATTAGTGGCTCTTGTCGTGGGCTATCTGCTTGGTATTGTGCTCATTCCAAAAGTTGTTTCACAAAGATTGGCGCTTGTAATACAACTTCTTCTTGCGGTTATTCTTACTATTGTCGCGCTGTGTACCTCGGGGCTTGTTTCTGTTGTCGCAATAATATGTCTCAGTTTCGCCCATGCGATAATGTGGCCGGCAATCTGGCCGCTTTCAATCCACGACCTTGGTCGGCACACGCAGTTCGCCTCAGCATTGCTCGTTATGGCAATTGCCGGCGGGGCGCTAATTCCACTCGTTTACGGAAAACTAACAGATATGTACAACCCTAAAATCGCCTACTCAATTCTCTTTGTATCATATATTTACATTCTATTTTTCGCTACAGTGGGATATAAAATCAGGAAAAAATAACTTTACATTTTATGTTTTTCAAGAGTGGTTGGTTACCGTGACATCAGATACTTGTCGTGGAACTGTTCTATCTTGTGCCACATCTGAACGCGGTCGAGTCCTAACACGTTGTGGTCGTGAGTGGTGTAAGGAAAATAATCTATTTGAATGTCATCGAGAACCGATTGGTGAAGCAGTTCGAGACTGTTTTTCTGAATGACGGTGTGGTCTTGCATTCCGTGCATCACAAGCAACGGGCACCGCAAGTTCTTGATTTTCGGAATTATATTGGCGTGGGCGTAGCCTTCGGGGTTCTCCTGCGGCGTGTCCATGTAACGTTCGCCGTACATCACTTCGTACCACTCCCAGTTCACCACCGGTCCGCCGCACGAGGCCGACCTGAAGATTTCGGGGTGCTCCGTAACCATTGTCAATGTCATGAAGCCGCCAAAACTCCAACCGTCAATTCCGATTCTGTCGTTGTCCACGAAGTGCAGCGAGCGCAGATAGTCAACGCCAACCATCTGGTCTTCGCTCTCAAGTACGCCGAGCTGGCGGTGGATGCATTTTTCAAACTCACTTCCGCGGTTGTTTGTTCCGCGGTTGTCAAGCGTGAAGATCACATATCCTTTCTGTGCCATGTAGTGCAGGAAAATTCCGCCCGAAAGGAACTCATTTGTAACAAGTTGCGAGTGCGGACCGCCATAGACGTATATTAGGCACGGATATTTTTCTTTCGGATTGAAATTCGGAGGAAGAAGCATCCGGCAATAGAGGTCGTCTCCATTTTTGTTTTTCAGTGTGAAGATGGTGTCACGCCCCAAACCGTGTGCCGCATATTTGTTTTCTGAGCTGAGTATCATCCGGTTAACTTTCCCGTCAGTGCTTCGTAGGGAGGTGTTGAGTGGTGTGTGCAAGTCTGTGCGCTCGTCAAGGAAATATTTTTTATCAGGTGAAAGCCTAACATAGTGGGTTCCTTTTTCTGGTGTGTGGTTAGTGAGTTTTCCGCTTTTCAAGTTCACAGAATAAAGATAATTGTCAACAGGCATCTCTTTGTTGGTCATAAAATAGAGGTTTTCCTCTTTCTCATCGAAGCCTATTGCTTCAATCACATCAAATTTTCCAGATGTTATTTGTTTAATTAATTGGCCATCAAAAGAATAGAGGTAGAAATGGTTCCAGCCATCGCGGTCGCTCTGCCAAACAAAATTTCCGTTTTTCATAAACATCATTCGTGTTTGTGGTTCAACATAGCGGTCGTCTTTCTCTTCAATGAGCGTAGCGATTTTTGCTCCTGTCTGCAAATCGTATCTTATTAGTTTTGAATGATTTTGCTCGCGATTAAGATGAGTTATATAAAGATATTTCTCATCTGGGGAGAATGTAACGTTTGTAAGAAATTCGCCGTCAGACACAGCAGTGTTAATGTAGTGATACACGGGCTTGTTTTGTGCGAAAGATTTTTCAGCGTCAAAAATGCCGACTTTAACATGGTGCGAAGTGCGTCCCGCCATGGGATATTTTATCCAGTCGATAGCCGCGCCCTCGCCACCGGTTTGAAGCAGCGGATAGTCCTCAACCATCGACTCGTCCATTCTGTAAAACGCTATGTAGTTGCCATTTGGCGAGAAGTACCAGCCTTCGTTTATTCCCCATTCGCTGCGGTGTACCGGCTCGCCGAAAACGATGTGCTTCCCAGTGTCGGTGCAAAGTCGCACCCCATTGTCCGGTTTTGCGAATTTCCCTACAAAATATCCGTTTTCTCCATCTTTTGTAAAGATGAATAGTTTATCATCATAATCTTTAACCTTAACACCATCTTTTTCTATATCTTTGATTTTCTGATTTTTAGATGTCTTGACAAAAGGCTTTCTGCTGATCTCTTTTCCGCTTTTGACATCTGCTGTTATAATCACAGAGTCATTAGCGTCAAAATAGGAATATTGTCCCGAAACATCGCCCCAGCTGAACTGTTTCACGCGATCGGCGCGGTATTTTCCGTAAAAATATCCTTTCAAATCAATGGGATTCTCCTGTGCCGGCAGTGTAAGCGGCAGCACGAACAGCAAAAACAAACAAAATCTTTTCATAATGCTCTTTTTGTAAAATTTTCGGCAAAGGTAATCATTATTTGCGATATAATTTCAGAAACTTTTTGTATTTTTGTCCCGTATGAATTGTTATACAATTGACAGATGAGCAAGTACGAGATACCGTTTCTGACAGCATGCATACGGGCATTCGGTCGGCGTTTTGCCATGAACCGACAAGATTCTTTTCGCTATTTGCACGAACATAAAGGGCTCGCTTTCCTAATTGAATTTTATGATGTTGAGCATTTGCAGTCGATGGATGAGACGATAGCCGATTTACTCATAATATGTCAAAAGAACGGGGGGATTCTTGCATGATACTATACCACGGGACAAATCAGGATATTGAAAATATTGATCTTACTAAAGGACTAAAATACAAGGATTTTGGCATGGGCTTTTATTTGACCTCAGATAGGACAACGGCAGTTCGTATGGCGCAAAAGAAAGCAAGAGTGTTTGGCGGTACGGCTGTACTGATTACTTATGAAATGGAAGACCAAGCTTTGCAATCAGATCTTAAGATTAAGGTGTTCCCTGAAAAAGCTTGTGTGGAATGGCTGCTATTTGTGGATGCCAATCGTGATAGGAAAAACAAGTGTCCCATACATGACTATGACATTGTCATAGGACCGATTGACAATGATGGTGTAGTCTTACAATTAACTAACTATCACGAAGGAATTTACACACCAGAGCAAGCTGCCAAATTATTGCAAGATAAATATTTAGATCAACAATATTATTTCGGAACCGAGGCGGCTCTGCGGTTTCTTCATAAAAAAAGTGCAGAGATAGTATGAAGCAGCTTACACATCATCAGATAGCCACATATTTGACCGATTATGCTTTGAGCGAATTGGTGAAGTATGTTATAGAAGATACTGGCTGTTCCATTGAACAAGCTATGGAACGTGTGTATAACTCACCGCTGATGTCTGTTTTGCAAGATGAGGAAGTTGAATTATATGTGCAAAGTCCAGCGTACCTATATGATTTGATGAATTTGAATTTGATTGGGAAAGAGTAGGGTGCATTAATTATAAATACGATGACTTTTTTTGTATCTTTGCAGGTTTATTTTAAATAAGATGAAAAAAGAAAACCTGCTTTTTGTCGTTTTGATGCTCATTTCCGCTGTGTTGTCCGCGCAGCCGATTTCCGTTGATGGAATTATCGCTATAGTTGGGAAGGAGATTATCATGAAATCGGACATCGAAAACGAGTACGCACACTACGCTTCGCAATATGCTACTATGGATAATATTGACGAGGCGAAATGCGAAATCTTTGAGCGGCTGATGACAGAAAAACTGATGATCAATCAGGCGGAATTGGACAGTATCTCTTTTACAGACCAACAGGTTGAAGACCAGCTTAACTACAGGATTTCCTCTTTGTTACAGCAGGTTGGCGGCGATGCGAAGATTCTTGAGAATTATTATAACAAATCTTTGGAAGAGATAAAAAAGGATTTGCGTGAGCTTTTGCGTGTGCAGTTGGTCGTTGACGAGGTGCAACGCAGTATGACACAGAGTATTACAATCACTCCTTCAGAGGTCAAGCAGTTTTACGACCAGATTGACTATGACAGTCTGCCGATGATACAGCCCGCATACGAGCTTGGGCACATTGTGCGTATTCCGCCGGTGAGCGATGAAGAGCGTGCTGCCATCAAGGAGAAGTTGGAGGGCTTTCGTGAGCGTGTGCTCCGTGGCGAGAAATTCTCCATGCTTGCCCGTCTTTACTCCGATGACCCGGGCAGTGCGGCAAAGGGCGGCGAACTCGGCTTCGTGGAGCGCGGTACCCTTTATCCAGAATTTGAAAGTGTGGCTTTCAAACTGAAAACCGGTGAAGTTTCAAACGTGGTGCAAACCCGCGCCGGCTACCATATAATTCAGATGATTGAACGCCGCGGCGACAGAATCAATGTGGCGCATATTCTGCTCCAGCCAAAGCCGTCTCCTGAAGAACAGGAGAAAAGTGTCGCATTTTTGGACAGCGTGCGCAAGGTTATCCTTGATGAGAAAATGGAGTTCACTGTGGCGGCTTTCAAGTTTTCGGACGATATGAACAAGAACAGCGGCGGCTGGATTGTCAACCCGTATAGCGGCTCTTCAAAATTGGAGAAGGAGGCGCTTGACCCGACTACACTCGCTGTCGTAAATAAGCTGATACCCGGTGAATATTCGGACCCCGTGCCGTATGTCACCGATGATGGGAACATGGCTTACAGACTTGTCTATCTGAAAAATAAAATCGCGGCGCACAAGCCAAATCTCGTCGAGGATTATGATGTCATTAAAAACGCGGCGCTTGAGGATAAAAAGCAGAAAGCCGTTAAAAAATGGCTGTTGAATAAGGTTAATGTGACAAGTATAAAAATATCAGATAGTTACAAAAATTGTGATTTTATAAAGGATTGGAAAATTAATTAAAGCAATATTTTAGTTTTGTCTATGGAAACTTTTAAAAATGATGTTGAAGCTATTGATGCTTTTGTTGAGAAATACGCATCTGTGAAAAAAGAGATTGCGAAGGTGATAGTCGGGCAGGATAAGATTATAAAAGACATTTTGATGGCGATGTTCAGCCGGAGCCACGCGCTGCTTATCGGTGTTCCCGGCTTGGCGAAGACTTTGATGATTACCACCATTGCGAAAGCTATTGATTTGAGTTACAGTAGAATACAGTTCACGCCAGACCTTATGCCGTCAGACATCATGGGTACAGAAATCCTTGATGAGACCAGAAAGTTCAAATTTGTGAAAGGACCTATCTTTTCGAATATCGTTTTGGCAGACGAGATTAACCGTACTCCTCCGAAGACACAGTCTGCTCTGCTTGAGGCGATGCAGGAGCGTTCGGTCAGTATGAACGGCACGACATACGATTTGCCCAATCCGTTTTTCGTTTTGGCAACGCAAAACCCGATAGAGCAGGAGGGTACTTATCCGCTTCCCGAAGCGCAGCAAGACCGTTTCATGTTCAATATCGAACTTGATTATCCGACTTTCAACGAGGAAGTTGACATCGTGAAGAATACGATTCACGGCGATATGGTTGAACCGGAAAAGGTCCTTTCGATAGAGGAAATCATATACTATCAGAAACTTTTGCAGCGTGTCCCCATCGCCGACAACGTATATCAGTATGCGGTGCGGCTTGCCACGCTGACACGTCCCGGCACGGCTCAGGCGCATCCGTGGGCTAATGACTATTTGTCGTGGGGCGCTGGTCCGCGCGCTTCGCAGTTCCTTATCATCGGAGCCCGCACACATGCTGTCCTTAATGGAAAATATTCACCTGATATTGAAGACGTTAAGGCAGTGGCGTACAATATTTTACGCCATCGTATTATCAAGAATTATAAGGCTGAGGCTGAAGGAATTACAGTTGCCGACATTATCAATAAACTGTTGAACGCCTGAAAGTGATGTGTGCCGGTCATGAATCTGTCAGACTTAAGAGAATCGCTACGGGGCAGCTGGTATTGCCTGCCACTGTTAACGGCGTGAAGGGGATTTTTGTGCTTGACACAGGTTCGGGAAACACAATCATTGATGTCTTGAAAAAAGACAAATTCAAGATAACAGAGGCTGATATCTGTCCCACGACTGAAACTGCTGTTGGGGCGGGGGCAAGCGGCATTGCTCTGGAACTTGCGACTGTGCGGACATTTTCGGCTGCGCGGCGCAGGATGAGAAATGTCATGGTATTCCTTATGGATATGAGTAATGTGAACAATGAATTTACAGCTGCCGGTATGCGCAATATTGACGGAATACTTGGCAGCGACATTCTTTTTGCTCATAACGCCGTTATTGACTACGGAAGCATGACTTTGAAAATGAACAAGTGAAATCGAAATTTAAATCGAAGCTTATGAGGAAATTGTTTTTGTCTTTTTTAATAATACTATGTACTCTCTCTCTCTTTTCACAAGATGAGGTTGTCTGGCTATGGAAAGGTGTTGAGAAAATGAAAGGCGAAAAGACACGGCTCTATGTCTTCAAAGCCCCAGACTCGATAAATACAGGAGTCTCTGTAATTATTTGTCCTGGCGGCAGTTATCATCATCTTGGCTTGCGCGGTGAGGGTTTCACCTCTGCCCGTTGGTTCAACAGTATGGGAATCACTGCGTTTGTGTTGCGCTATCGTGTCAGCATCGACGGATACCATCATCCGGCGATGATACAAGACGTACAGCGGGCGACACAATGGGTGCGCGACCACGCCGAAAAATATGCTATTGACCCTAACAAAGTCGGTGTTATGGGCTTTTCCGCCGGCGGACATTTGGCTCTTATGGCGGGGGCGTTCTACAATCAGAATTATCTTGGCGAGTGCATCACATTCACGCGTGTGAACTTCAAACCGGCGTTCGTCGCTCCGATTTATCCAGTGGTCTCAATGCAGGACAGCATTGCCCACGAATGGTCTCGCGAAAGTCTTCTCACCAAACGCTATACCAAAGAGTTACAGGATAAATTTTCAATGGAGCTGCAAGTTCCAGATGGAATGCCGCCTGTTTTTCTTTTGGCTTCAAAAGATGACCCTGTGGTTGATTACCGCAATAGTGTATGCTTGCATAGGGCATTGGAAGATAAGCATATAACAAATAAATTTCTGCTTTATGACACTGGCGGTCACGGCTACGGGATGAAAGATACCGAATTTACACGCACAACTCGCTGGAACTATATTTTATATGAGTGGTTGCAGGAAATTGGTGTGATAATACCCAAAAAGTAACAGCTTTGTCGGAAAAATCATAAATTTCGTGCTTAAAGTTAAAAAAGAAAATTTTGAAAAGAAAAATAGCAATTTTAGGTTCTACCGGTTCAATCGGGGTGCAGGCGCTTGAGGTCATTGAAGTGCTGCCGGAACTTTTGGAGGTTGAGGTGTTAGCTGCATACGCCAATGCCGACCTTCTGATTCAACAGGCAAAAAAGTTCAATCCCAATGCAGTTGTCATTGTCCGTGAGGATTTGTACCAGTATGTGAAAGAGGCTTTGTGGGAAGATGACATAAAAGTCTATGCCGGCGCTGATGCGTTGTGCCAAGTTGTGGAGATGGAAAGCATTGACATTGTGCTCGCAACTATTGTCGGCGTGGCTGGGCTGAAACCTGTGTATGCGGCTATAGAGGCGGGTAAGCGTGTGGCGTTGGCAAACAAGGAGACGCTTGTTGTGGCGGGCGAACTCATCACAGCAAAAGCGGCGCAGAACGGTGTTGACATCTATCCCGTTGATTCGGAGCACTCCGCAATCTTTCAGGCTTTGGCTGGCGAGTTCCATAATCCGGTAGAGAAGCTGATTATCACCGCTTCTGGTGGCCCGTTCCGCGGAAAATCAGCCGAGTTCCTTGCGACTGTCAAGAAGGAGCAGGCTTTGAAACATCCGAATTGGCAGATGGGAAACAAGATAACTATTGACAGTGCGACATTGATGAATAAAGGTTTGGAGGTGATTGAGGCAAAATGGCTTTTTAACGTGCCAGTTGACAGAATAGAGGTCGTGGTGCACCCGCAGTCAATAGTCCATTCGCTTGTGCAGTTTCAGGACGGTTCGCTCAAGGCGCAACTCGGTCTTCCCGATATGAAGCTGCCGATACAATATGCTTTGACTTATCCTGCAAGGTTTAAGAACAATTTCCCGCGATTCTCTTTCGCTGACTATCCGACATTGAATTTTGAGCAGCCGGACAGAGCGACTTTCCCGTGTCTGGATCTCGCATACCAAGCTGCCGCAATTGGTGGTAACGCTCCGTGTGTGATGAACGCTGCAAACGAAATATCTGTGGCTCAGTTTCTTAATGATGAAATAGGATTCTTGGACATTCCGCGGCAGATTGAGCATGCCTTGTCTGTATTTCCTTTTTCAAAACCGACCACAATTGATGAGTATTTGGAGATAGATAAAGAAGTTAAATTATTGATAGCCAATAAAAAATGATTTCAAACGAATACGATTTCTGTCCTTCGCCATGCTATGTGATGTATGAGCAGGCGCTGGAAGCGAACCTGCAACTGTTGGATTTGGTGCAGCAGCAGGCGGGAGTGTCGATAATCTGCGCCCTGAAAGGGTTCTCTTTCTGGAACTCGTTCCCGCTTGTGAAGCAGTATCTGAAGGGGGCGGCGGCGAGCTCCGTGAACGAGGCGCGGCTTGTGGCGGAGGAGATGCACTGCGAGGCGCACACATACGCCCCAGCTTATACCGACACCGATTTTGAGGATATTCTTATCTATAGCGACCATATAACTTTCAACTCCTTGTCACAGTGGGAGCGGTTCAAAGGGCGCGCACTTGCCTTCCCGAAACAGATAAGTTTCGGACTTCGTGTCAACCCTGAATATTCTGAAGTTAAAACCGATTTGTATAATCCTGCTTTGCCCGGTTCGCGGTTGGGAATTTTGGCGGCGGATATGCCGGAACATCTTCCGCAAGGCATTGAAGGACTGCACTTTCACGCACTTTGTGAGAATAACAGCTATTCTCTTGAAAATTGTCTTAAAAGTTTCGAGGAGAAATTCGCGCCGCTGATTCGCGAGTGCAAATGGGTGAACATGGGCGGCGGGCACCTCATAACCGAGGAGGACTACGATGTGCCGCACCTGATTTCCATATTGACGGAATTTAAAAAACGTTATCCCAACCTGCAAGATGTCATTCTTGAGCCAGGGGAGGCGGTGGGCTGGCAAACAGGCGTGCTCGTCTCAACAGTGGAGGATATTGTTGAAAATAAGGGAATTAAGACAGCCATTCTTGATGTCTCTTTCTCATGCCACATGCCCGACTGCCTCGAAATGCCATACAAACCGGTTGTTCTTGGCGCGACCTCACCCGATGAAAACAGCAAGTTTGTCTATCGTCTCGGCGGCTGCTCCTGCCTCGCTGGCGACTTTATCGGTATGGGCGACTTTGCCTTTCCCGAGCCGCTTGAAGTGGGAGACAGAATCGTCTTTGACGACATGATTCACTACACCATGGTGAAAACCACGTTCTTTAACGGTGTGCGCCACCCCGCTATCGGCATGATAACCAAAGAAGGCGATTTCAATCTGCTCGCACAACCCGACTATTCGCAATATAAGGCAAAATTGGGGTGAAATTCCTATTCATCTATGCCAATTTGCGTGATATATGAATTAGGTTGATTTCCAAAAATTAAATGTATTTTTGTATTCTGAAAATGTAACCGCATCTGGAAAATATGAGAAAAACCACCGTTTTGCATTGCATCGCATCGCCGTTTTGGGGCGGCGGGGAGAGGTATGTTTACGATCTCGCCTCTCAAATGCTTGCAGACGGCTATCGAATTATTGTATATTCTCCTGATAACCAAATTCTTAAAAAGCAATTCTCAAAATTGGAAACATATCCGGATTTCAGTTTTGCCCAAAGAAAAAAAACGTTTGCGGCTAACCTTTTGAATCTTATTCATATTATTGAGTCTCAACAAGTTGATGTAGTTCATATTCATAATACGAAAACTCTTTTAACAGCCGCACTTGCCAAAACTTTCTCTTCACGAAAATTCCGGCTTGTGCTGTCAATTCATCTTGTGAAAAAATCAAAAAACAATTTTATCAGAAAATGGGAGACTTCAAAGGTTGACAAGCTTGTTTTTGTATCGCGGCTTGCAGCTGAAACATATTTGAAAGACTCTGATATTCACAAAGATAAGGTTAACGTTGTGTGGAACAGCATATTGGCGCCGGTGGCTTCGCCGGTGGCGGTGCCGCAACTTGAACCCGCTCTCTGCTTCGTAGGTCGCCTCGCCCCAGAAAAAGGTATCGATACCATTCTCGAAGCGATGGGCAAAACCGAATCGCACTGCCGTTTGAACATTGTGGGGAACGGCGAGCAAAATTATGTCGATATGCTGAAACAAAAAGCAGCGCAGCTTAACATTTCAGATAGAGTTGATTTTATCGGATTTACCACAGATACAGATAGATACATTGTAAATTCGCTTTTCGGCGTGCTGCCTTCGTCCGCCCCTGAGTCGTTCGGATTGGCGAATTTGGAGTTCATGCGGTGCGGCAAAACCCAAATCACTTCCAACAATGGCGCTCAAAAAGAATATCTTTCCGATGAAGTTACAGCTTTGCTTATCGAACCTGAAAATCCTGCACTTTTAGCCGAAAAAATTGATTTTCTCATTCAAAATCCGCAGAAATGTAAGGAAATGGGGAAAAATGCAAAAGATTTCTTTGAAAAAGAGCTTTCTTACGAACATTTTTATAAGAAAATTTTGAAAATCTATGAAGACTGAACCCAAAATATCGGTTGTCATACACACTTACAACGCTGCGCGTGAATTGCCAAAAGCCCTTGATGCGGTGCGGGATTTCGATGAGGTGTTGGTATGCGATATGGAGAGCACTGACAATACGGTTGAAATCGCTGAAAAGTACGGCTGCCGTATCATCACCTTCCCGAAAGGGAACCACACCTGCTGCGAGCCGGCGCGCACTTTCGCAATACAATCTGCCGCATACGACTGGGTGCTGACCGTTGACGCCGATGAGATAGTCTCCCCGCAACTGCATGTTTTTCTGTATGATGCGATAAAAAAAGATGATTGTCCCGCAGGGTTTTGGATTCCGAGAAAAAATTTCTTCATGGGCAAATATATGCACAGCGACTATCCCGACTACCAGCTGCGGTTTTTCAAAAAAGAGGGGACGGAATGGCCGCCGTTTGCGCACACTTCGCCTTCGGTGCAGGGCTTGACGGTTAAAATTCCGCGCCGCCGCAAGGAACTTGCACTCATCCACCTCGCAGACACACGAATGGAGGTGCGCATGAGGAAGATGAATGGCTACACAGAAAGTGAGATGGTGAAGCGCGCCGGCAGAAAATACACTTTTGCCTCGCTGCTCTGGCGCCCGCTGCTGCGTTTCATCAAGTCGTACATTGTCAAAGGCGGCTTCTTGGACGGCAAGGCAGGGTTCATTAACGCCCGCATGGACGCCTTTTACCAGTTCGTTTTAATATCGAAAATCTTGGAGAAAAAATATGAGTCAGAATAACGTTTCGCATGACGGAATTGTCAAGGAAGTCTTGGAAGATGGGCTTTTGGTTGAGATGAAAGTGACCTCGGCATGTGCGGCGTGCCACGCAAAATCGGCTTGCATGGCGGGACAAGGGCAGACACGGCTTGTCAAAGCGCGTACCGACAATACGGAGAAAATCGCTGCAGGCGACCGTGTGCGTGTCAGCATGAAAGCTTCTCTTGGCGGCAAAGCTGTGTTTCTCGCATACGTACTGCCGCTCTTCATTTTGCTTGGAATGCTTTTGCTTTCAATGAAACTTTTTGATAATGAATTGATTGCATTTGGAATAACGGTGGCGGCACTTGCCTTGTATTATATTTGTCTGAAACTTTTCTCAAAAAAAATCGCAACAGAATTTGTCTTTTACGCCGAAAAATATTGAGCTTTTATCTCCAGCGAAGAATTTGGAGTGTGGAATCGCCGCCATCGACAGCGGGGCTGATGCGGTCTATATCGGTGCGTCTGCGTTCGGGGCGCGTGTTGCGGCAGGAAACCCGCTGAATGACATCGAACAGCTGATTTGTTACGCGCACCGCTTCCGCGCAAAAGTCATGGTTACACTCAATACTATCCTGACTGACAATGAGTTAAAAGAAGCTGAGAGGCTTGCGAACCAGCTCTACGCAATGGGAACCGATGCCCTGATTATTCAGGATATGGGACTTCTGCAACTCGATTTGCCACCGATTGCGCTTCATGCAAGCACGCAAACCGACAACAGAACAGTTGAGAAAGTTTCGTTTCTGGAAAAGGTTGGTTTTCAAAGAGTTGTATTGGCAAGGGAATTGTCTTTAGCGCAAATTGCGGAAATCAGCAAAGCGACTTCCGTTGAATTGGAAGCCTTTGTTCATGGCTCTCTTTGTGTTTCTTACAGCGGGCAATGTTATATGAGTCAAGCAGTTAGCGGACGAAGCGCGAACCGCGGTTGCTGCGCCCAGCTCTGTCGCCTGCCATACTCTTTGGTTGACGCTTCGGGGCGCGTGCTTGCCAATAGAAAACATCTCCTTTCTTTAAAAGACATGGATCGTTCTGATTATCTGTATGATATGATGAATGCAGGCGTTTCCTCGTTTAAGATTGAAGGAAGACTGAAAGATGTTGATTATGTGAAAAATATAACAGCATATTACAGAAAACGGCTTGATGATATTTTGGAAAAAGATGGCTGCGAGTATTCACGGGCTTCGTTCGGTAAATCGCAATTCTTTTTTGAGCCGGACACGGAAAAGACTTTTCACAGGGGAAAGACTGACTATTTTCTGAATGGTGAACGGCTTCCGATGTCACAGCCCGCAACACCGAAATCTGTCGGAAAATATATCGGTGATGTTGTAAGTATTTCTGATGGTAAAATTATTGTAAAGAATTGTGACACAATAAATAATGGAGATGGTTTTTGTTTTTTCACCGACAATGGCGAATTTTCAGGGTTTCGCGTCAACAGGGCAGACGGCGGCGTGCTGTCTCCAGCGGAAATGCCTCGCGGACTGAGAGTGGGAATGAAACTGTTCAGGAATTTTGACTCTGCTTTCCAGAAAATTCTGAAACAGAAATGTGTTGAAAGAAGATTGTGGTTAGATGTGGAAATCGGTGAGGCGGCGGGGGGCTTCGAAATTTGCTTACACGATGAGGCGGGCGACGGGGCAAAACTCACTGTCACTGCGGAGAAAGTGCCGGCGCAAAAAAAAGGTCTGTTGGCTGATTCGCTTAAAACACAATTCAGCAAATTGGGAAACACAATTTTTAAGCTGCGAAACTTCACTGTAAACTGCGGCGACTGGTTCATTCCTGCCTCCGTGGCAACTGAGTGGAGACGGCAAAGTGTTGAATTGCTGTTAAATGCCAAAGACAATTGGCGCCCTTCGCAAGTGCGGCGTACAGATACTCTTCCTGAGTTTTATAAGAAAAATTTGGATTACCGCGCCAATATCATGAACTCTGAGGCGGAACAGTTTTACAAAAACCACGGCTGTGCCACAATAGAAAAGGCTTTTGAAATCGCGGGCGGCAGCGGTGTCGAAGTCATGCGCTGCAAATTCTGTCTCCGCCACGAAATGGGAATCTGCCACAAACAGCCGCAAAAAAAAGATAAAAACATCAAAGAACCGCTTTATCTCGTACATGAAAACCAGCGTTTCCAGCTTCAGTTTGACTGCGCGCGC
>CACYHL010000017.1 GCA_902774205.1 uncultured Bacteroidota bacterium
AGGCGGCGGAGAAAGACCCGGAGGTCTCGGCAGGCCGCATGACCCTGCTGGACGCTGAGCCGGGCCGGACATACATCATAAAGGAGATCGATACAGATGACGATGATATGAATTCGTTCCTGTTTCGGCTGGGCTGCTATCAGGGAGAGCCTGTGACACTGATCTCCAAAAAGAAAAAGAGCTGTATCGTCGTTATAAAGGACGGCAGATACAACCTCGATAAGATGCTCTCTGAAGCAATTATTATTTAGGTCAACATATGGAAAACAACTGATCAAGGAGGTATTTCTCATGAGAATAGCATTTGCCGGCAATCCTAACAGCGGCAAGACGACTATGTACAACGCTCTTACGGGCAGGAGCGAAAAGATCGGAAACTGGGGAGGAGTTACGGTCGGAAGCAAGGAATTCCAGCTCAAAAAGGAATTCGCGGCTTATGCTCCACGTCTTTAAAGATGCGCCGACATTCTCGCCTCCGGCAATGGTTATCATCTCGTCGATGTGGGAGTTTGCCGGTGCTGTATAGTCGCCCGCTTCGCCGAAGCCGACAACATAATAGACAAGTGGCCGCTCCGTAACAACGGGCTGCGCCGCCTTTACTGCGTCTATCTCCTTCTTCAGTTCCGCGTTGTGCTTCTCCGCCAACTCTTTCTTGCCGACAATCTCGCCAATCACACTCACAGCGTCGTAAATGTCCTCTATTGCCGATTCCGCCTTAACTATGAAGACAGGAATATTAACGCGCTCAAACTGCTCTATCACCTCTGGCGAGACAATTGAACCGACAAGCACAATATCGGGTTGCCGCGCACAAAGTGCCTCAACGTTGATGTCGAGCAACCCGCCGAGATGCGGAATCGTGTCGGTGCCTTCCGGATAGGTGCAGAAATCGGAAATGCCCACAAGACGGTTTTCGCTCTCAAGCATGAAAATGATCTCTGTAATGCACGGCGACAGCGAAATTATGCGCTGCGGCTCTTTTGCAAGAGTGACCTCACGCCCATACGAGTCGGTGCCGCTCCAAAATATCTCAGTTTTTTCGGACGTATTCGTCCCGCATCTATTAAAAATAACTGGTAAAAGAAGTGTAAAAACAATCAGAAATCTTTTCATAATCAAGATCTTTAAACAGATAAAATTATTGGCAAAGATATAAAAAATGCCTTTTGAGACTAATATATTAAAAAAATCGTGTATCTTTGCGAAAGTGTTTTTTGCGGTAAAAGACATTATAAAATATTGTAAGTCAATAATATAAAATTAAATATCACTATGAAAAAATTCACGAACAACGGTTTCTTGGGTAAAATGACAATCATTTTGAACCTTGCCATTTTTGTCGCATTTATTCTAACCATGGTATTTCTGCTGAAACTTGACAAGGTCAATGTGGAGCTGACGAAACTTGAGCCGACTTACATTGAGCAGACCAACATAATGAATGAGGCCGAGCAGCCGTACAAGCGCATAAATACTAACATCGACTATTATTCTGCAAAAATGGATTCCCTGAACAAATTGGAAATCCCGAAGAACAAGAAAGAGGCAACAGCCCTGAAGGATGAAAAAGCCAGAATCGGCGCGGAATTGGAAACACACTTGAAAGAGAAGAGCGACCTCGATTCAGCTGTCACCGTCCTCAAAGCCGATTACGATGTTTTGCAAAAAGAGTATGAGACACTGAATGAGCAGACAGCCTCAAAGAAATCTGTTTTTAACATCTTTTGCATTGTCACACTGATACTTATGATTATAAAAATCGTTGTATTCGCTGCATGGAATGTCAAGAACTCGCGCAACCTGCACGCTGCGGCGCTGTGGATGAAAGACGGACACAAACCTTTCTGGGCATGGCTCGGCTGGATTATCCCCGTTTACAACCTCATCAAACCTTTCAGCGTTTTCAACGAGATTTGGGAAGAGACTGACTATATTCTTAAAGACAAGGCGTTGCTCGACAAAAAAGCGAATGATGAAGCTGATTTCATGCTCGAACTGTGGTGGGGGTTCTTCCTCATTTCGGTCATACTCTGCCTTTATATGATTCACGCGACCTTCTTCACAAGTGGCGCGATGTTCTGGAAGTTCAGCCATGTTGCTGTCGCCGTCTTCGCAATCGTGATGTGGGTTGTATATCTTTGCCTTGAATCTTTAATCGTGAAGAAATATATGGCAATGAACAACGTTCTTTGCAACAACGAAACGGCGTTCGCTGAATAAAATCGTTTTGCGGAGACCTTGTTCTTCTATCACATAGGCCAACGTTCACAAAAGAGACAGTCACTTGTAGGTGGCTGTCTCTTTTGTAGTATCATTTGGCTTATGCTTCTTCTTTATTTCTGAGTTATTATCCTTTCATTAATTCAAAAAACTGGAAAGGCATTAAAACATTTCATTTTCTGAAATCCAGCCATAGACGAAAGTTGCATGCACGAAGAACTTTGGCGCGTTCCGTGGTTTCACATGCATCCGCACGTAATACCATTTGCGGTTGTCTGCCATTGTCTCATACAGCATCTCCCCAGTGTCTCCTTTGAAAAATCTCCAGTTTGCCTGACGGGATATATCATTCTGATGATTGTGATTTCCGGGTGCCGGCAGCAAAACGGCGGTGTTAAGGATTGTAATAGGTTTTTCCGCATAAATGGCAGAGGGATGCGTGGCGTTGCCCTGCCAGAAAACACTTTGTATCAAGGTGTCCTCTTGTGTGCTGGAATAGTCGTAAAGGTATCCGTGACGGTCCTCGCAGCATCCGCTGACCAGAATCTGAATTTGAGTGGAGGACTCTGATTTCATCCAGCCGACAATATCGCCTTCATGCGCAAAGATTTCCTGAAAAGTGCTGTCACGATTGATTGCCATGAAAATATATGGGCGGGAATCACAGAATGGAAGCGTGCCATATAACAGTATATCCGGTTTTCCGTCATGGTTGATGTCAGGTATGAAAATCATTTGTTCCATCGTTTCCATCGGAATTTCATAGAGGGTGTCAAGAGCTGCAAAAAGAGGTTCTGTCTGGCAAAGCCTATGTATAGCTTCTGTTTTCATTCTGTTGGATAAAAGTTGCTCATTCCTGATCCACGAAAGGTTGGTGTCCCCTTGTACAGCCCATGCGGGAATGCCAAGAATCAGTTCCGGATCATCGCTTGCGACAAAATTGTCGGCATGGAAAACGTTTTCCTGTCCCATTGTATGGAGAGAGGAAAGAAGTGTAAAAATGAGGATAAGAATACTCTTGTTCATTTTTCGGAAGATTGATTGTTTTTCCTGACAATCTATGCCAATAAGTTTGGAATTTATTATTAAAACGCTCTCAATGTGGATTATATTGCGCGTGGCTTTGCTCCAGCCGCATCACCTTCACTGGGCGGTCGGAGCCGATATGGAGGCGGCTGCACCAGTTGATTTCGCCGGTGTCACGAAAGCCGCACTTCTCCATCACACGGCCGGAGGCGGGGTTGTCAACGAAGAAATCACTCCATAGGGTGGAGAATCCTTTCGTGTTGAAACAATGGGCTATAATGAGCTTTAGCGCCTCGGTGCACAACCCCTGATTCCAATAAGGTTTTGCAATCCAATATCCTATTTCCGCATCTTGCTCGCCGATGTTGATATTGCTTTCCCCGTGAAGATAATATCCAATGCAGCCGATGGCCTCGCCGGTTGCCTTGAGCTCGATGGCCCATGTGCGGTCGTTGTTGAAAACGGTTCTGATAATCTCCATGCTCTCATCAAGGCTTTGGTGCGGAGGCCAGCCCGCGCGGGGGCCGACATCAGTGTCGGAGGCATATTTGAAAAGCGCTTCGGCATCGCTTTCACGCCATGGTCGGAGCAGGATTCGTGAGGTTTGCATTGTCATTTTATCTCAGTGAACATCTTTAAAAATGCCTATGACACTTTTATCTCGCACAAAAGCAGGTCGCCGCAGTTCGACCGGACCTCTTCGAAAATTTCCCTGCATCGTTGGGCGCTCATTCTGTTTTTCGTTCCCACTTCCATTATGTCTTTCAAGGTAGGGTGGCCTGTGCCGTTGACGGAAGTGGCATGTTCGCCATTATAACCCTCCGTGCAGAGCGTCAAGTCGTATGCGGGAGCAAGGTGCCAAGTGTATTGTCCTTTTCTGACTTCCGAAACCATGAAACTGAAATTTTTGCAGTGGTCGTCCTTGTTGTCAGTCAGATAGTTAAAAACCATTCGGCGAAACATCTCCTCCACCTCTTTGGCATTTTGGGTGAGAAAGCCTGTCAGCGCAAGCAGGTTTGTATAGTCAAGAAATGGTGTGCTCAACGATAGGCACAGCAATCCGCCTGCTGTAGCGGTATGGATGCGCTCGCCGTTGGGCGCAATGTCGAAACGACGTGTCGTAAAATAGTGTCCGTTGGTCAACTTACAATCGGGGACATCGATACCGCATTGTTTGGCTACCTCGTTATAGTGAAACTCCTGCTGTCCGATGTCCATAGGATCGTAATAGTGACGGAACTTGATAAGCCAATGGCCCTCACTATCGCTGAAAATGGCCTTGGGACGCGCCCCTCCGCTATTTCCACTTTTGTAAAGAAGCAATCCGGCATCGGTGTCTTGTTGTTCTTTCAACACCTCCAGTGCTTTCTGTTGAAGCAAGTCAAAATCAGTTATGTTATTCTCTTTAACAATCACTGTTTCAGGATGGTACGTTAAAGCGCCCATGCCACCATTGCCCACAATGCTCAATCTGTCAAGGGCGGAAAGGTCGGCATCGTTGATGCCTTCACGCAACAAGGCCTTGTGAAGCAAGTAGCGGCCATAGCCATCGGGAAGACTGTCTTCGAAGATGCCAAAACTACCATGAAAAGGCTCGGGTTTGGCAATAAACAAGCCCGTTTTTAAAGGGAGTTCCATGGGCGAAATACTGAACCCGTCAGCCAGCCAGGTGCTGTCATACTCAAAGGCGCAGAGACGGTTGTCGGGGGTGAGGGAAAGTGTCCCGACAACTTTATCGTGATAGTTGATGGTTAATTTGTCGATTTTCATTTCCTATACGCTTTTGTTTTGCCGGAATTATGGCGTATTTGCGTCAATTCTTCCATGGTTGAGTATTTGGGAGTGGCGAAAACGCTTTTGATTTCAGCGGTATAGCCCAATGCCATTGCCAGCATGATCAGGTTTTTCAGTGAGATAAGACCTTTCTGTTCGAACCGTGCCACGTTGCTCACAGCAACGCCGGCTCGCTCGGCCACCTGCTCGCGTGTCAATCCCTTCTCCACCCTGCGATGGCGGAAATCGGACGCTATCTGTGTGCTGACAGTATCGGCATTGTCATGCAAAAAGTTTTCAAGAACTGATAATATATTATCTGTATTATTGGTAATCATATAGAAATAATTAAAATATTATCAGTTGCAAAAGTACAACTTTTTTGGATAATATCAATAAAAAAGAAAAATGTTTTCTGGGAGCAGTTATCTATAGATAATTCACCACCCCGAAAATACAGTGGCACACCATGAAGCCGGCGGCTGACACCACGGCCGGCAGGTTCTTGCGGTCGGCGGCGAAAAGGATGAATGACAAACAGGACGGGAGGGTCAGCAGGAGAATCACCCACGGAGCGGTGATGCCGGCATAGTACAATAGCCATCCGATGTAATACGCTGCTATACAAGCTGTAGCAGCAACCACCAGCGGGGAGAAACGGAACTCGCTTCGCTCTTTGCGGATGACGAAGCAGAGGCATGCCACGGTTAGCACTTGGAAAACGGAGCCGATGATGTCCACCACCGGCGTGATGGACTCCGTCCGCAGAATGTCATCCGACGCGGGAACGGCAAACCAGATGAAGTTCGGGAGCATCACCACCAAGAAAAGGAGAAGCCCCCAAATGTCGAAGCCGAAACGATAGCGAGAATTTTGTATGATATTCATTTTCAAATAAATATCTGAGAAAACGATGCAAAATCCAGAAAATTATGCTAATAGAAATATGCTACTAAAATAATTTTATGTACATCGTTTAGTGCGAACCTTTCGGCACCCTCAATTTGCCGGGATGCTCTTTCAGCAAATCTCGGACATTACTTTCGTCCAAATGTCTGAATTTTAGAGCTTTTACATCAAGTCCATTTTTGAGGTTAATGCCACCGTCAGACTTATAAATCATTGTGCCAATGGGGTATTCTGCCCATCCGTACGGAACAAAATATGCCTCCACAATCTGTTTGGCTTTGTCGGTTTTTACAAGAATAGCGTGGTGAACAAAGGTATAGCCGCCCCAGATGGATTCACCATACACGTACCTTTCAAAAACAAGGATGTTGTATGCTCCAGTACGGATGGCAAAAACACTATCCAGGCCGTTGCCTGTAGAGGCCATGTACCCGTCAATGTTGAGAAGCCTCTCCTGATACCAATCGGCATTCTCATATTTTTGCGTGAACCAAAAGTCTGTTTTCTGGCAATAGGCACTTTGGCAGGCCACGAGGGCAATAAGGAGAAGGAATTTTTTCATGATGTGACGTTTTTTGCTCGGGACTTCTATTTTTAATCTTTCCCGGTCATACTTTCAGCCCCTGCGAAGCCTTTTGAACAGGATCTGACTATATGACGATGCAAAAATACAAAAATTATGCTACTAGAATTTTTTAGTAGCATAATTTTGTGGCTGTGGCAATAATTCTGAGTGACTATTTCCAGTAGCGGGTTTCGAGATAGGTGATGAGACCGTCGTATTTTTTGTTGTCACGCAAAGGAGCAAGGAGATCTTGGGGGTCAATTTCAATCACTTTATCTTTGTTTTTCAAATCCTTCTTGAAATTCTGGATATCAGTGCAAATCTCTTTATTGTCATTGGGTCTGACAATAATGTGGATGTAATCGTCTGCTTTTACTGGGAATAATCCGAACGGATTCGCGTGGATTATTTGTTCCATTAGCAAAGTTTGACGGGCAAACTCGTACAATGGGTCATAATAATACTCATCTTTCCATCCATTTAAATTAGAATAAGACTGGCTTGTTAAATCTTTATACCGCTTGTTTACGACATAGTCTTTTGCCTTGTATTTATCTTCTTTTTCGTAACTTTCAGTATACTTCCATTCAATGGGTATCAATATGAATTGGCCATTCTCATCTTCCGCATAGACAAAAGCGTCAATGGACGTGCATTTCTTGCCACGTTTACAGGTTCTTTCTTTTAGTAAATGTACATTGTCAAACGTGAATTCAAAAGAGATATAACTATCAATCTTTTTGGTTTTATTGTTTTCAAAAATAAACTCGTGCCAGTCTATAGGGGATGGTAACACCTTCTTTATTTTTGGACATTGTTTCTTGATGATAGTCAGAAATGCTTCAGGGTCTGTTCTTAGTTTAAAGAGGTGATTTAGACAATGGATTTGAGAAGAGAGTAAGTTCCCTGTAGGAAAATATCTATCGTCATCTGCTCCCCACCAAGCAATATCGTATTCATCATAGTAGTTCATGACAGCCTGTCGGATCGGAGCAAACATGTTTTTCAGACTGTCTTGATGTTGAAGAATATGGAGATAGTGTTCCCATTCTTTTTTCTCGTTGTTCCAATATATTCCATTGCCAGAAGCCCCATCAAACAAGTTAGTTTGGGTTAAAATAGATTCTTGTCTATCCCGTTGCGCGTAATAATAATCAGATCTTTTCATTTATTATTTTTTGAAAATCAATTAGATAGTATTTACTTTTTCGTACGAGAATTCTACACTGTCAAACCCGTAATTTCCTTTGTTTAGGACTGATAACACTTCGGGCAAAGCCATTTTTATTAATGGATGAATGTCATCTGCCAAGAAAACTCCTTTAATTTTCTTGCAATTCCCGCTTTGGTAAAATTTGTATAATTGGTTGAATGAACGTTCATTAGATTCCTTTAATATGGATACCCTATGAGCAAAAACATCTGTCAATACATTTACATAAAACATTAATTCTGAAATAATTCCAACATTTCTATTGTTGGGAAGTTTTAACTCAAAAATACTCAAAGTGTCTTTTTGTATTCCCCAAATATCTAAATAGCTGCTTGGTGTAATGGAGCTTTTTTCACTGATTACATTATTGAAAAGGCGTACAGGCAATTGCTGATCCATAGCCTGAAACGAACTTTTATGATCAGTTATGTATTTTCGCTCTAATTGTGCTTCTCCTTTTTCAGCAGTTGATTTGGCCGTTTTTAATGGTACATTCATTACAATATGAGAAACGTTGAATTCAAAAGCATGCAACTCATCTTTGTAAGATTCTGTGGATGCCCATGCAGAATAGTTATGTATAAATTTGTGCAATCTATATAAAAATCTTTGATAGTGTTTCTTTGTTTTTTCAGTAGGAATTTCACCATTGATTATAACTTTGTCAATCATTTCTGGAAGCCATGCTTTCAAACAAATTGCCCATCCTTCAAAAGCAGCATTATTGTATTGCATATTTTGAAACAATCCATATTCGTGCAAAAATATCTCCAATGTTTTGTCAACAATTTTGAAATCAACGTGTTTTGGAAAGGCAATTCTCTTTTTAGATAAATCCTTCTTGCTTTTTAACAAATTCAAAATCTCTTTCTTTTCCATAATCGTGTATTTTTATTGGTTAATAATTTCTATTGCTCTTTCCACATCTTCCTCCGTGATTCCCACAATCGGATTGATGCGGATGAAGTGGCTCTCCTGCTCGGGCAGTACTTCGTTCAAGTCGTCTAGGATAACATACCGCTGCGCGTCGCTGTTGTTGCCCGGCATCTCGTTGAAATAAGCTTTGATCTCGTTTCCTCGGCTGGAGCTGAACATCTCCGGTGTGATCTCATCCAGTTGGCGTAAGTCCGTTTCCAACAGCTTGTCATCATCCGTGTGCAGAGGCGTGATGCCTGCAATCCACCCCGGAAGGTTTCGGTCTGTCCACATCCGTTGCAATTCTTTCAATCCCATATAACGCCACGAGGAACTTACTATAATCCATGCATCGGTGGCCTTGATGATTTTCTGGAGGTTCGCCACCGCTTTGGGGTCAAATTTCGGACCGTAATTATCCCGTGTCGGCACACCTTCCACCGTCATTTTGGCAAAATGGTTTTCCGTATTCAGCACGCCATCGAAATCGAGGAAAATCAGCGGGCGTTCCCTCGCCTCAAGCAACATCTCTTCTTCCAAAAAAGCGGTCATGTCCGTGTCGAAGACAATGTCCTCCGGCATTGAAGGCATCTTCCGAAAAATCTTGTTGCTTCCCGCAAAGATCTCCTCATTTTCCAGAAAATCATGCAGTTTTTTCATAAGGTACAACCTGTTTTCTTCCACCAGCTCCAACACCGCATCACTCAAAAAGTCGTGAATCTCGTTTTTCAGTTGTATCCGCTGCACCTCGCTGAATGCGACATCTGCTGTCTCTAAGTAAGCTTCCCACTGGGGCATGTCATAACACAATCCAACCATTCCTTTCATAATTTTTTTTGCTTTTGAATTCCGTGGCAAAAATACAGGGAAGGTATGCCATTCTGTGTCATAGTGAGAAAATTTTTTACGATTTCTCCCCTTTCAGATATATCACCCGCTGCAACCTTTCCAGAAACCGTGCCGCATCGCCGCCGTCCATCTGCACGTGGTGGAACTGGAACGATACCGGCAGCAGCGTCTTGAACCAGCTCTTGCGGTACTTGCCCCACATCACCATGGGGTTGAGAAACTTGTCGGTGTACTGGTTCACCACGCAGTCGAGCTCCGTCTGAATCATGGCGGAGGTGCCGACAATCATGTAGCCGTCGAGGAAGCTGCTCTGGCACTCCTCCGCCACTTTGGTGGTCAGTTCCAGATAGTCGCGGTTAAACTGCTGCAGGTCGGCGGAGTAGGGAATGTCGCACGAGTTGATGCCGCCCTTGCGGTTGCGCACCACCACGTTGATGGCGATTTGGTCGTATTGGTACAGCTTTCTGTTCTCGGGCAGCAGGTATAGCTCCTCGGTTTCGGTGACCGCCTTGCCGATGCACCAGCACATCAGCGTGTTGAACTTCACGCCGCTCTTTAGGCTGAGTCGCGCCAACCGGCTCACATCCATCGTTTTCACCAATGTCACCATCGGCATCGGCGCATTCAGCCACATCTCGAAGGCGAATGCCCGCTTGGTCTCATGGGGTTGTACTTCGGTTTTCATATAGCTGACTTTTTTGAGAATGAAAAAGTTTATTCGATACGGAGCTTGTTAAATTGGATTGCGAGCATAGTGAGGTCGTCGCTCTGTTCAGCTTGGCCAACAAAGGAGCGTACTGCCTGAATAATATTCTCAATCAGTGGGCGTGGGTTGATGTCGGATTGTGCAAGGACTTCCAGCATGCGCTTTTCACCAAACTGTTCGAGAGAGGTGTTTTCAGCTTCTGTAAGGCCGTCAGTGTAGAGGAAAAGCGTCTGCCCGATTTTGAGAGAAGAATGCTGGCTTGTGTACTGCCAGTCTGGCATGATCCCTACTGGTATGTTGGCATCCACCGCAATGGGAGTGGTTTCGCCACCAAGCAATACTGGTGCGCAGTGACCAGCGTTGCTGTAAGTCAGGTTGCCATTATGTAGGTCAAGCACCCCTATGAAGAGGGTGACGAACATCGCGTTTTCATTCATCTCCGACATGGCATTGTTGATTTGCAACATAATATCACCTGGGTCATCGATGCGGGAGGATACAGAGCGGAAAAGACTGCGAGTGACAGCCATCACTAATGAGGCGGGGACACCTTTGCCACTGACATCGCCGATGCAGAAGAACAACTTCTGGTTGCGTACAGAGAAGTCGTAGAGGTCGCCTCCTACTTCTTTTGCAGAGGTGAGGGAGCCATAAAGGGTCAGCTCTTGGAGGTCGGAATATGGAGGGAAAGTTTTGGGAAGCATGCCGTTTTGGATGTTGCTGGCAATACGCAGCTCGCTGCCGATGCGCTCTTTTTCGGCGCTGACAGACTGCAGGCGTTTAAACCCATTGACAGTGCGCCACATGATATATACCATGAGGGCAAGGCCGAATAGCATAAGTAGCCCGAGTTTGATGGCGACGCTGCGCAGTCCTTTGTATATCTCATGTTCGGGGAATAGGATGGCCATTGACCAGCCGGTATTCCCGCCTACAGGAGAATAGTACATGTATGCAAGTTCGCCGTTATTGTCCTTCACCTCGGCTTTGCCACTTTGGCCTGCAAGCATGGCTTTGTTCACCGACTTTATGACGGGGTCTTGGTATTCTTGGTCTGCATCGTCCATGGTATAGTTCATTATCTTGGACTTGTCGGGACATGCTATGATACGCCCCTTGCGGCTGACGATGAAAGAATACCAATTGGTCTCCTTTTCCGTAACAAACTCGTCTGTCAGCCAGTTGAGTGACAGGTCGGCGCCGAAGACGGCCACAACATCTCCTTTCTCGTTTCGGACGGGGACGCTGTAAGTGCAAATCATGTCTTGTGCGCCTTCGTTGTCAATATAGGGTTCTGTCCATCGCCCGCTTTCAGCCGTTAGTCCCTCTGTGTACCAAGTCATGTTGAGATAGTCGTGCGTGGGATCGGCAATCTGCATACGGAGTAATGAGCCGTCGGTGTCGCGCCGGACATACGGCTCATACCAGCGCCCTTTGTCGGGATAGTAGTTTGGCTCGAAAGCAAAAGCGCAGCCTTGAATGTCGGGGTTGCTCTTAACGAATTCTTCCAGAACGGAATAGATATTTTCGGGATGCTCAACCGTCAAATCCAGCAGCCAGTCAACATTGTCCACTGCAGACTCCACGCACGACACCATTTTATGTATTTTCAGGCTTTTCATATTTATCTCGTACTGTGCGCGCTCTTCCACTTCCTTGCGGATTACGTTGCGGGTGTATATGAACTGCACCGTGCCGATTATTTGTATCATCAGTGCGGCAACAAAGAGCATGGCCAGATTGCTGCGGGTTTGCAGCGAGTGCCACCATTTTCCTGCCTTTTTCATTTTTTATAAGATTTCGGATTTATATGTGTTTACAACTGCTTTACCGGGAAAGTGAAGTAGGTGTTGGGGTAAGGCTCGTTGCGCAGTGTGAAGTGCCACCACTCTTCGTCGTAAGGTTTGAAGCCGTGGCGGAGCATGGCGCGGCGCAGAATCATGCGGTGTTCGAACTGCTCAGCAGTGATTGTGCGCCCTGAAGGACTGTTGAATTTGCCAGTAAACACACCCGTGTTAGGGTCTCCGCCAAAATCAGGGTGGCTCTCTGGCCCGAACCAGTCGAATGTGCCGCCCATGTCAAGCTCTTTTTTGGTGCTCATGTCAAAGAGGGTGAGGTCGATGGTGGAGCCGCGAGAGTGTCCGCTCCGGCGTGCGATGTAGCCGCGGTCGAAGAGGATGTCTTTGACGAGGTCAGGGTAGAAGTAGGGCTTCATCAGCGTGTCTTTAAGGTCAGCGCCCCAGCGCAGAAAGTGGTCAACAGCGGTTTGCGGGCGGTATGCGTCGTATATTTTCAGACGGTAGCCTTGCGCTTTCAGTTCGTCGCTGACAACACGGAGGCTGTCGGCGGCTTGGCGGGTGAGCAGTGCTGTGGGCTCAAGGTAGCCCTCAACACGCGTGCCTATGAAATTGAAGGTGCTGTAATAGCGGATTTCGAGGATTGCGTCAGGAACGACTTCTGTGATCACTACAAAGTCGCTTGGGTCGTCAGGAGCGACAGTGTCTTTTACGGTCGCGTTCCCTGCTTCTGTTTGTTGGGTGCAGGCGGCAAAAATAACAGACGACATCACCCAAAAGGCTAAAAGTAAATTTTTTATTCTCAGCATATTACAATTAATTATGGTTGATATGTTTTAATGTTGCAAAGGTGCAATTTTTTTGTAAAAATGGAGTGGATTTTTTTACTATTTTAAAATATTGTTCAATTCAGTCTTGAAAACATTATTGACATTGGAATATCGCATATCAATTCGTGATTTTATATGAAGCCCAAAACGTGTGCGAAGTCGTCTGAATTTGTGGTTTGAATGTAATCTGAAAGAAAAAGTATAAAAATTAAAGTGTTGATTTATAATGATATACAAATTGTTTATTTAACAAAAAAATGTTCATTTATTTTATTGCAGTATTATAGAAATCCCATGAAAAAAAGATATTTTTGTAAATTGTCAATTAAAGCAAAACTTTATTACAATTCAACGAAAGTACTATGCCTGAAAGGGAAAAGTCTTCTATAGGTTTGCGTGTCAGATCGTTGCTGATGCTCTTGCTTTTTGTGGGTGTCGTGGTGTTGGCGGTTGTGGCATATTTGAAACAGCGCAAGAGCGTATGTGAGGAGGTCGCTGTGAAAATAGAGTATGCCGGTTCCCATAAGCCTATGACAGAAAAGGAGATAATAGACATGGTTGAGCATAGTGGCATTAAGACGGTGGGGCTTGAGAAACATACGGTGAACCTTGCGGCCCTGTATGACATGCTCGGGAAAATATCTTTCGTGAAGACTGTCAAGCCGATATATTTTTCAGGAAACACCCTCAATATCGATTTGGAACTGCATGGGATTCTTGCTCATGTCTATCCTGCGAATGGAGAAGATTTTTTCATTTGCGATGACGGGACACTGCTTCCATATTCGCCCCGTGTGAAGGAACGGGTGCTGGTTGCCAGTGGATTCATCCCGACTCCGGCTGCCCAGACAAAGAACATTAATAAGGCGGGGAAGACTTTGAACAGCATATACAGGCTTGCGGAACTGATTTCGTCAGATGATTTCTACGAAGCGCAGTTCAAGCAGGTTTTTGTGAACAGCGATAGGGAACTCGGACTCATCGCCTCTATGGGACGGCACACTGTTCTGATTGGGGACGGGGAAAATGCCGAGGAACAGCTTGCGCAGCTTCGCGAGGTTTACAGACAAGGAATTTCCTTTATGGAACCTGATAAATATTGCCAACTTGATTTAAGATTCAAAAACCGTATCATCGCACAAAAAAGATAGTATGAAACAAAAAGTTACCAATTCAGAACCAAACATCTATGTCGGTTTGGACATCGGCACGACCAAGATAGCTACAGTTGTAGGCTTCCGCAACGATGAAGATAAGATAGAGGTCATCGGCTACGGGAAGGTGGAGTCAACGGGGGTGCAGCATGGGGTCATCCAGAACCTGACCCGCACGACAGAGGGGATCATTAAAGCCAACGAGATAGCCGAAAACCGCTCTGAAACCGAAATTGGCTCGGTCTATGTCGGCGTGGCAGGCCGCCATATAAAAAGTGCGGAGTACCACCATGCGATAAAACGGAAAAAAGACCCCAGCGAAATCATCACCCAGGATGAAATTGACGCTATGTGCGAGGACCTTCAGCATGTTCTTCTTCCGGTTGACGAGACGATAATAGCTGTGATACCGCAACGCTATAAGGTTGACGGTCACGACACAAGCGACCCTGTCGGCCATATCGGGAAAATCATAGAAGGCTATTTTCAGGTGGTTACAGGCAATGAGGCTGAGATAAACAAGATAATCCGTTGTGTGCGTGATGCGAACCTTGAGCTTGAGGATATAACACTCGAACCGCTCGCCTCGGGGCTTTCGTGCCTCTCGAAAGATGAGCGGGAAAGAGGTGTGGTGCTGGTTGACATCGGCGGCGGCACAACAGATGTCGCGATTTACTACAAGGGCAATCCTGTTTATACACAGGTCATACCGTTCGGCGGCAACTCTATAACGAAAGACATCGCTTCAGTATGCCGTATAACAGACGAGCTTGCCGAAAAGTTGAAAGTGCAGTATGGCACTTGTCTTGAAGACAAGAGCAACCATAACAACATGATAAGCATACCACAGTTCCAAGGCATTGAGGCAATGCAGATTACGGAGCCGTCACTCGCAAAAATCATCTATGCCCGTGTTATGCAATACATAATAAAACCTGTGAAAGAGGCGGTTGAGAGTAGCTCGTATTCACAAAAACTTATGGGCGGTGTCGTCCTCACCGGCGGCGGAGCAATGCTTCGTCACTTGAAAGAACTCTTCCAGTATGAGCTTGTACGCCCGACCAGAATCGGACGCCCGGAATATGGCTTTGTGAACACCCTTCAGGCAGATCTGAAAAATCCTATGTATTCCACAGCTCTCGGTCTGCTGAGATATGCGATTATGGAAAACGAAGATGAGAAAGTCAACATTGATTCCACCACTGAGGCTGCTCCTAAAGAACCAAAGGAACCTGATAAGTCGAAGACATCAAAACCGATGTGGGGGAGCTTTGTGAAAAAATTCAAGGATTTTATTGATAAACTTATTGTAGCGACAGCATAATTAAAACCAGAAATAATCATTAAATTAAAGAGATAACATGAGACCAAAGTTAGAATTTAACTCAGATTACGGCACACGGGAGAACGAGAACTTGATAAAAGTCATCGGTGTCGGCGGCGGCGGCGGTAACGCAGTTGAGCACATGTATAGTGACGGTATTGTAGGTGTGGATTTCATAGTCTGTAACACAGACAGACAGGCTGTGGAACTGAATCGAGTCCCAACTAAACTTGTGCTTGGCGAGGACGGACTCGGCGCGGGTAATAATCCTGAAAAGGCACGAATACTTGCAGAGGAGAGCAAGGATAAAATCAAAGAGATGTTTGGCGAAAAGACAAAAATGGTCTTCGTCACTGCCGGCATGGGGAAAGGCACCGGTACCGGCGCGGCTCCCGTGGTCGCACAAGTGGCCCACGAAATGGGAATCCTCACGGTCGGCGTGGTTACCTACCCATTCGCTTTCCAAGGCAAGGCGGCAAGGGAACAGGCTGATATGGGAATTATTGAAATGCGCAAGCATGTCGATTCACTGATTATTATAAAGAACGAAAACCTGATTCGCTACTATAACGACCTTGATGTTGAAGACGCATACGTGGTTGCCGATGATGTGCTTAAAAATGCTGTAAAGGCAATAGCGGAACTTATTACAGTTCACGCTATTCAAAATGTTGACCTCAATGATGTAAAAGAGGTGCTGAAAGACAGCGGCGATGTGGTGTTCGGCTTGGCGACCGCTGAAGGTGAAAATCGTATTCAGGAAGTGGTGGACAAGGCACTCAACTGCCCGCTTATTAATGAGGAACTTATCACAGACGCAAAACGGTTCCTGTTTTTCATCTCATACGGGACAAAGAAACTCCGCATGGAGGAATTAAACGAACTTACAAAGAAATTCGAGGATATTAAGAGCGACGACTCCAAATTGATATGGGGACATGCCAAAGACGAGTCGCTTGGAGAATCTGTGAAACTGGCTATTATAATCGCGAATTATAAGACAGAAGAAGAGAAGAACAAACAACAGGAGACCATATCTGTAATTAAAGATTCTGACCACGAGAATCAAAAAGACAAGTATAATCCTGATATGTTCAACACAGAGTCTGTTAAAATACCAAACACTCCGTCATGGCTGCAGCAGCCGCAAAGCGCACTACACCAGACCACTGATGGATTCCAGAACGGACCAGTTATTATGCAGGGCGGCGCGCCCCAAATGATTTCACAACCTGCTCCGCAGACACCGCAACAAACAACTCAGGATATGTTCAATCAGTTTGCAGGACCGCAGCGTGTGGGAATCTCTTATGAGTTCCCGAATTTTGAGGAGGATTTCGAAAAACCGGCAATCTTCAAGAATGTACCGCAACGTGAAATGCAGACAATGGTTATGGAAATGAATCATTCACTTACGGTTGAAGATGACTCACATGACCTTATTTTTAAAGGATTGCCTGATTAGTTGACTTTTGCTGTATTAAGATAGAAACGGAAGCCGTGCAATTTGCACGGCTTCCGTTTCGCTTTTTCTTAAACCTCTTTCTGATAGTAACTTATATACACTTGTTTTATTGCCGTTTATGTTGATATTTTGAGTATCTTTGCAGGATATTTTTGATGTATGATAAAAGTATTAAGTATAATAGGGGAGTATTTCGTTTTTTTGAAACGTGTTTTCTCTCGGCCTGAAAAATGGGGAATATTCTTCAAAAAGCTTTTGTACGAGATGTACACTATGGGCTTCGGCTCGCTACTGATTGTGTCGGTGGTGTCGCTTATGCTCGGAAGTGTCATCACAATACAGTCGGTGCTGCAAATCGAGAGCAACTGGATCCCTTCGTGGACGGCTGGCTTCATCGTCAGAACCTCGGCTGTGATGGAACTCTGCCCGACCATAATCAGTTTGTTGCTCATCGGTAATCTCGGGTCGCGCATAACCTCTGAAATCGGTAGTATGAAAGTTACGGAACAGGTTGACGCTCTTGAGGTTATGGGCATAAATTCGGCGGCGTACCTCGTCTGTCCGAAAATTGTCGCCACTATCTTCGTCAACCCGATTCTGACCATAATCGGTATTTTCTGTGCGCTGACGGGCGGCTATTTCACAATCGCCATCACAGAGATGATTTCCACTTACGATTTCGTAGATGGACTGACCTACTGTTTCCGTGTTTACGATGTCATTTACTCTATAACGAAAACTGCTGTCTTTGCCTTTGTAATGTCTTCTGTATCAGCTTTTTATGGATATAGAATAGAAGGCGGCGCGCTCGAACTCGGAAAGGCTACCACACAAGGCTTCGTGGTCACAAGTGTCATCGTCCTTATTCTGAATGTTGTCATCACCAATATAATGCTATGATTTTAGTTGATAAAGTTTCGAAATATTTTGGCGACCACCATGTGCTGAAAGGCATAGACACCCGCTTTGATGACGGCAAGGTCAATCTCATCATCGGGCGGTCGGGCGCTGGAAAAACCGTTCTGCTGAAATGTCTGATAGGACTCTTCGCCCCCGATGAGGGCGCAATATTGTACGATGACCGGAACTTCCACACTTTTTCTGAAAAGGACAAAAAACAGCTGCGCTCTGAAATGGGAATGGTTTTTCAGGGCTCCGCTCTTTTCGACTCAATGACGATTGAGGAGAATGTGATGTTTCCGCTAGATATGCTTACGGAAGGGAAAAGTTATGATGAGAAACTTGCCCGTGTCAACTTCTGCTTGGAGCGTGTTGACCTCAAGGGCACTAACGATCTCTATCCCGCGGAACTGAGCGGTGGTATGAAGAAACGCGCCGCAATTGCCCGCGCCATAGCCTGTAACCCGAAATATCTCTTCTGCGATGAGCCGAACTCAGGCCTCGACCCGAAAACCTCATTAATCATTGACCAGCTTATATATGAGATTACTCACGAATTTGGAATAACCACCATAGTTAACACACACGACATAAATTCAGTTATCACAATAGGAGAGACAATTTCTTACATTTATGAGGGAAGATTGGAATGGCGTGGCAGCAAGGACGAGGTTCTGATTTCTGATAACCAGTTCCTTAATGATTTTATCTTTGCCCAGCCGTTGACACAGCGGATAAGAGGAAAATGATTTTTATAATTAAAAGCTTATATTCATAAATAATTTAAATAAACAATATGATTATGGAACCAGTTAAGATTGATTTGACAAAGTATGTTAAAACCGGCGAAGGTGCCAATGGTGCAAGTTACAATAGTATTAACGACCCCGAAGAGATGATAAAGCTCTATTTCGAAACCTATCCTGTTTCAAGCATTGAAGAGGAAGTGGTGGCGGCGAAAAAGGTGTATGACCTCGGGATTCCCTCTCCGAAGCCAGGCGAGCTGATAACAGACGGCAAACGTGTAGGCATACGGTTTTTCCGTATTTTGAATAAACGTTCTTTTGCCCGTGCCGTGTCTGATGAACCTGAGCGCTGCGAGGAATATGCACGCGAATTCGCCAAAATGTGCAAACGGCTTCATTCAGTTCATTGCCCCGCAGGAGAGGTGCTCTCCGTGAAGAAACAGTATAAGGATTTCCTCTCTGTTGACAAGGCTTTTACTGCTGAAGAAAAAGATAAGATCGCTGCTTTTATCGATGCCATGCCTGACGCTGACACTGCTTTGCATGGTGATATGCACTTCGGCAATGCTGTGACAAACCTCCCGCAAGGTGCTCCTATGAGTGATAAACACGACACTTTCTTCATTGACCTTGGCGCGTTTGCGATGGGAACACCGCGCATGGACCTCGCCATGATGGCTCTTTGCTGCATACATGACGATGAGGCTTTTATTCAGGAGAA
>CACYHL010000018.1:0-16483 GCA_902774205.1 uncultured Bacteroidota bacterium
GTTCGTCACGTTTGCGGTCAGGTTCAGTTCTGCGCCTGCGCATACCACATTGTCGCCGCTGATTGCAACTGTCGGGTTCGGATAGACTGTGATGCTGTTCGTTGTAGTATCAACTGCTACACAACCTGAATTAGCATAGCTGACTGCAACATTATATGTATATACTGTTGCGTCTCCGTCAACTGTGAGCGGGCTGTATGTGTATGTGCTCTGGGTTGCTCCCGGTATTCTCTGGCCGTTTGCGAACCATGTGAAGGTCGGTGCACCAAGTGTTGAGTCGTTAGATGTCGTAGCTTCAAGTGTTATCTGGTTGCCTTCGCATACTGAAGCATCGTTCAGTGAGGTCATTGCAACTGTAGGAGCGTTGACATTGATGTTCGCGCTTGCTACTGCTGTGTGTCGTGTACGGAAGTGCTGTGCCGTTCGCTGTCCAAGCGAATGTCAGGTTGGCAAGGTTCCAGTTGTTGATCTGGGCTGCAACCTGTGCAACACCGCCAGCGCAAAGCTGAGTGTCAGCAACAACAACAGCAACAGTGATAGAGTCGTTAACATAGACATCGAATGGAGCAGAAACAACCTTGCAGCCAGCATTCTGATTGACTTCAACAGTGTAAGCACCGGCGTCAGTCAGAGAAGCATTAGCGATTGTGAGGACACCAGTTTCAGCATCGTAAAGTGAATCAGCAATTGCCACATTGTTCATGAACCATGCATAAGTTGCAGTGCCGCAGCCACCCTGAACATTAGGTGTAAGTTCTATCTGGCCGTTCTTGCAAACGATTGCATCACCAGAAACTACGACTGTAGGATCAGCGTAAACTGTAACTTTGTTTTCAGCAACAGCAGTATCTACGCTTGCGCCAAGACCACCGCAATAGTAGTCACCAGTAGCGGTAACAACCAACATATATTCAAATACTGCGGAGTCACCAACGACGTGAGCGATGTGTGTTGAGTTAGCAGCTGTAGCACCTGGAATTTCAAGACCGTTGACATACCATTGATATGTAAGGATACCTGCGCCGGTTGCAGAACCTGTAAGAGCGATTTCAGCACCTTCGCAAACTGCACCAACACTGTCAACAGAAGCAGTGGCAACAACATTGTCGATATTTCTGACAACGATGTTCTTGGCTTCGCTCTCAGTTGAGCAACCTGAAATGTGGGTGACTGTTACAGTATAAGTTGTATTATCATAGATTGTGGTTGTGAATGAAGGACCTGTATGGATGCTGTCGCTCCAAACGAATGTGAGCTCATTCAAATCCCAATCTGAAACATTTGCAGTAACTGTGACTTCTGTTCCCGGACATACACTGTCTGCTGTTGCAGCAATGAATACCTCCGGCTGGTCTTGTACTCTAACCTCAAATGCGGCTGAAGTGGCAATACAACCATTGGTGTTGGCTGCGACAACCTCGAAGGTGTAAGGATAAGGTGAACCCGGATAGTCTGTTGAATCACCTGTTGTCAAGACTAATGAGTCAGGATAAGTGATAAGGTCTCTCTGGTATTCAACCATTGAAGGAACATATACATAGTTGTATGATGTATCGTATCTGTAAGTTGTAGCAGTGTCATATCTTACATAATTCACATCATATACACACATAGTATCAAAGATAGGTGTGAGTTCGCAATCAACCTCAACCATATCGTAATTGTAAGATGTGTCGCACGTTCTGTTCAACTCATAATAGAGTGTGTCAACATTATAAACGTATGTGGTGTCCATTGTGTAAATTGGATGATAACAGTTTTCACCTCTTGCCGCAACGTATGATGTGTCAACAATATTAACAACTCTTTGAGTATAACTGTGCTGTTCAACTGGGAAGTACTGGTTGACAGTAGCCTTATATGTAGAAAGGTAATTGTTATAATATTGTGATGTATAGCCTTCCAAATAAGCTTTTTCATAATTACGGTATGTGTTTTGAGTATTAGTTTGGCCTGAAGTAATACAATAAATTGTCTTGCCTCCTGTGGTTGTTTGTGTAACGGTATAATTACCATAATTATTACTAACAGTTCTGAAAGTATTGGCAAGACGAACCGCATAATCAGATCCTTTAACATATCCAAGTAAAGAGTCGGCATGATAATTCTGCGCATCTGTTGTGGCAATAGCTTCTATGCTCGTTTGGTGAGAATTGAATGCAGATTCACCAGCATTCTGACCCTGTGTCAAATAGTTGCTTGCAGTTCCTGTCGCTGCACTCGGTGTCAGCGTGTATGCAATAGGATATGTTGGATTATACACATAATTCGGATTCATAAAACTCCCCTGGTTAGTACGAGTATATAACGTATCTTTTAACGTAGCAATCTTATCTCTCATACCTGCATCAAATCCAGCAAGATAAGCAGTTGAAGTAAATGTAGAGTCAAGATTATTGTTATCATAGAGAGTATCACCGTCATTATAACTATTGTATGAAGGCATCTGATTCAGAGTGAGGTAAGATGTGGTAAGTGTATCGAAACTATAGTTTACGAATGTATCCCAAGCAACATAGAAGAACTGAATCTCACTTGTAGTGTCAAGCAGTTCTGTCGCTTGCAAGAGGCTGTCATATCTTGTAACATTTGTTGTTGTATCAAATGCTACAGTATGTGTTGAATCAAATACATACTCAACATGTGTTGTATCGAATAACATTCCAACATACGCATATCTGATAGCATAACTGCTGTCCATTCTGAAGACTGTAGTGTCGTTATCATACTTAGCAATAAGTGTGTCTAAGCCATAGTTTGCATAACCACTGTACGGATACACACTGTCACAATTGTCTTCTACCAATTGTTCATTAATGTAGAATATCTCTCTCTTGATTGTTGAGTCTTCAAGGAAGTGAACAGTATCATTAAGTGTAACCAATGAAGTAATGCCTAAAGTATCTCTTGAACTGAATAGATATTCATAGTGGTTGATTTCAGTTGTGTCGCCGTATGCGAAGACATACAATGTATCCATATCAGGCATGTTAGCTGTAGCTATTGTATCGAGGCATAAGCCATTTACAGCAAGCTGTCTGTAGCCATCACTTAATTTAGTTGTGTCAATATTAGTATATTCATAACCTGTGCGGATCGTGTCGATGTAAGAGATTTCCTGATGGTCGAATGTCCAAAGAACATGGTCAATCAGTGTATCTGTCTTAGCAGGAATAACAGTGTCGGCGAATGTCATTTGAGATTCTATTTCATCAGCATTCAAAGCTGTATAGAGTGTATCGTCAATCATATATTGAGCCTGCAAACCGTAAGGTCTGAGAATAGCTGAATCCATAAGGGTTGTGTCGGTTGTGTTCAGGACATTGCCGTTGACACGCCATTCATAGTGGAGGAGTGCAGGATCATCGTAGAAGTTGGAAACGACTGCGTGGAGGTTGATTTCGTTACCTTCGCAAACATCCTGAGTACCATTAATAACAACTTGGAGGTTCGGCTGTACTGAAACCACGTTCGGCGTGCTTGCGATAGCGCACGGATAGTCGTTATAAGCAACTTCAACATAATATGTGTAAGTTGTTGTGCTCGGATTACCAGTGAAGATAATCGGAGAATATGTCGGCATATTAGCACCAGCAACCGCAACACCGTTTTCATACCATTGATATGTCGGATTTGCAAGACCTTCCGGAACACCGTTCATATTGACAGTCAAGTCAACCTGACCACCATCACAAATAGTGTTAGTAGAAGCGTCAACTGAAGCGAAGAAGTCAGCATTGTAAGGCAGAACCTCAAATATGTCTGAAGTTGAGTTACAAGCGCTTGTCTGATAGACAGCCTCAACTGTGTAGAAGCCTTCTGAGTTAGCATCGAATGTATTAGTGTAAGTAGTTGTGGTAGAAAGTACAGTACCTGTAGCTGTATCAACCTGTGACCAAATCCACTTGTAAGGTTGTTCATTAAGTGATGAATAAGCTGTAGCAACGAGGTGAGCTGTACCGTTAGCGCACATAACAGCACCAGCAACTTGAACCGCTGGAGCTTCGATTACAGTGACAGTCAATACAGGAGCGTATGTGTCTTCGCAACCGTCTCTTGAAACAACAACTGTATAATCACCAGCTGTTGAGTCAGCGGCTGTCAATGACAACTGCAATGAGTTGAGACCATCTGTGATATAGTTACCATCTCTCATCCAAGTGATGAAGTTATAACCAATCTCATCGTTTTCGATAACAGCTGTGAGGTTGATTGTAGCGCCTTCGCAATATGTCTGGTTACCAACAATAGTTACAAGAATACCTGAAACCACGTTAGCCTGAACCGGATTAGAAACTGCTGTACAACCTGTGTTATCGTCAGTAACAACAACAGTGTAATAATATGTACCGACTGCGAGTGAATCATCAGCAACGTATGTCTGAGCAGTACCGTTGTTAATCGGCATGTTGTTAATGTACCATTGATATGAGTAAGTTGTTGTCGGATCAGCGTTATCAAGATGAGCGTTGAATGTCTGTGCAAGGTAATTCTGAGTGCCGTAGAGACCGACATTAGAAGACATTGCAGGAGCACCGTTAGAATAGATAGTAACTGTTGGGGTTGGGATAATGTTGACGTTAACCATATTCAACGGCATACCAACTGTGTCGCCACCGTCAAGAATTACGACTGTGTAGTCGCAAGAAGCTGTAGCTGTGTAAGTCGGATCGTATGTTGAATATACGAGTTCGTCATTGCAATACCAATTATATGTATAGTTGCCATTGTTCGGCATATTGGTTGAAAGAACAACCGATGTGCAAGATGTGATTGTGTTCGCGCTTGAACCGTTAGCGAATATAACAACATCTTGAACGATGATCTGACCTACGTGGACATTAAATTCACCGACTGTATTGCAACCTGGGCAAGATTGTGAAACCTCACATTTAACGCTGTGTGAACCAGCGATATCGAATGTTGTGGTGAAGGTTGTATCGTTTGCACCTGCAACTGGAACATTATCAATATACCACTGATAAGTGAGAGGTCCTGTCATATAACCACCCATTGTGTTGCAAGTGTAGGTGTAGGTAGAGTCTTTATCAGGATTTGGTTCACCAGTAATGATGATGTTCGGGTCTTTCATTACAGTGATACGGATTGAGTCAGTGAAACGTGTTGCGCAGTAGCCAGGTACTGAAGAACCAAGTTGTTCAACATAGAGGTAATAGTACTCAGCGTGTGGGTTCTCCTCATTTTCATTAGCTGAAGAAGGAGTGCTGATATCAACAAGATAAGGATATTTGATGAGGTCAGCAGATGTCACATAACCATCGCCGCCAGCTATCTTAATTCCGTTGTGATACCACTGATAGTAAACAGGTTGTGTTTCGTCAGCCGGAATAACTGTAGCATCAAGATATGCGCTACCGCCTTCACAAATGGTATCAACAGCAGGAACAACGTCAGCATAAATTGTAGGATAAACTTTAATAGTATCTGTAGTTTTCCAAACTGAAGGACAGTTATAACCTGATGTGGCAACTTCAACATAATAAACATATTCTGCAAGTACCTGATCAGTGTTTTCAAGTACAAATGAAGTGTCACATGCATTATTAGGATCATTTGTTGAGCAGTTGAAGATATTTGTTTCCTCAAAATTCTTCCATTGCCACCAAGTGAATGTCACAGTGTCGTGTGTGCCGTCCCAGTCTCTGTTATCAGAAGGAACTGTTGTTACAGTCACGCCAAGTGTGAACTCGTCACCACCGCAGTGTGAGCTGGCAACGAGTGACGGATCAAATATGATGCTGTCATTAGGATTGGTGACAGTCTTAAGGACAACTGGGAATTCGATGTCGCAAGTTCCATTAGAAACCACAACCACGAAGCTGTCTCTTTCGTCTGTGAGTGTCGGGGTTGTCCAAACAGTGTCTGTCAAGCCAACTTGGGCAACGCCGCCGATGTAAACAGTATCCAACAAGCCAGTACCCTCGTTGTAGTGATACCAATCCAAAGTCTTGAGACCAGTAACACCGTGCAGAGTAACTGTTGTATTGCTATCAGCGCAATAACGGATATATGTGAATGCGTCAACTGTCGGGATTGAATCAACAAACAATGTCAAAGTGTCATAAGCACGGCAACCTGAATTGTCATCAAAGTTTTCTGACTGCCATGCTTCAACTACGAATTTGTAAGTACCAGGTTTATTATAAGTGGTGTCACCGTGTATAAACGCGTCAACTGTGAATGTCAAAGTATCACCAACAGGACGAATATCCGGAATATCTCTAAACTCAAGAGTATCAGTTGCACTTCTTACCAACCAGAAAATTTTATTGGTTTGAGCAGTAACGATAGAGCAAGGAATTTCTGTTGCGCCTGCGAACGGGCAGATAGTGTCAACACCCGGAAGGATGACAGGTGATGTAAAGATAACGAATGTATCGATTGCAGTGTGTGAAGCGCACCAGTGGTTCATATCCTGAACTGTGACTTCTACAAACAATGTGTCAGTTGTCTTTCCAAGCGGAACATTCGGAAGTGTAACAGTATGTTCAGCTGTCATTTCTTTTGTGGTGTCCATCTTGGCAACACCATTGAATGTCCAAGTAATCAGGAATGAATCAATCTTGTTTTCAAGATAATATGGTTTATATACAGTAGAATCAAGGACTACTTTGAATGTAACATCAGAGCCCTGGCATGTGTCAGGAACAGCGTTCAGAGCAACTTCAGGAGAGTTGTAAACTATGATGTTAACCAGAGTGTCGATGAATGTTCCGCAGTTATGTGATTCATGGTGCAAGAGCGGAGAGACCAAAGTGTCAGGCCATGATGTGATAGTGGATGCAAGATATACTGAATCCATAATCAGAGTGTCAGGTTCGAAGAAGTTATTGCCATATATAGCAATGAATCTGAATGCTGAGTCAACATCATAAAGCTGTCTTTGGCAAATCTGGAGGTTCGGTGTAGTATCTGTAATGTTATAATAGACATTGCCCCAGAATACCTGAAGTGATGTCAAAGTGTCAGGACCGTAAATGACAAGTTTCTTAACAGAATCATCTTTCACGGAGCAGCCCGGAAGGTCGCTTGCAACAGAGAATGAGAAATAGACTGAATCACCATTATTATAATTAATGTCTGTATAATACAGATTCAATTTGACTGAATCCACAAAGAATGTGTCAAGTGGTTCGCCTGCATGGCCGACATTGCCATAGAATACAGAATCTTGATTGTCGTTTGTAGCTGTCCAGAGGTAAGTCATTGGGAAGTTATGGAGCATGTCTTCATTGTAGTTCACTTGAGGAATGAAGAATGCTGTAGCGTCAGCGCAGATAGCTGTATCAGCTGTATATTCCATATTCGGTTGGTCAACATATTCAATATTTTTTATCTCATTATATTCCACAACACAATTTGTATCGAATTGGATTGACATTACATATCTGTATGTTCCGGCTGAATCAAGACCAATACCCGTAATTAAGAATGCTTTAAGGGTATCTTCGGCTGATGCAAATGAACCAGTATAGATAGTGTCGCCAGGATACTGATTATCACGATACTGTACGAGAGAATAGTTGTATGGTAAGAATTGTGAAGTGTATGTTGTATCAAAATTGGTCCAATGCGCATAAATGGTATCCTCACCGGTGACACAGAGCGTATCGTATGCGACTGAGAATTCAAACATAGGCATTGGGTTATATATGATGGTAATTGTATCCGTAGTTTCGCAACCAAGAACACCATCATCAACTACGACAACCTTATAAACTTCCTGATAAGGATGTTCTGTAGGAATCATAGTGCCAGCACCGGCAGACAATGTCCAACCTGTCTCATAGCTATAATAAATATTTGTGTGAAATTCATACGTTGTTTCAACAAGAGAATCATTGCCGTTCACATCTTTCTCTACTCTATAAGATTTTGTGCGATAAGAAAGTGAATCAGGAATCATAGAGAGATCTTCGAATGCAGCATTAAGTCTGCCTACACGCGGCAGGAAAACGAATCCCCAGTTACAAGCATAATTTAACTGGTAAACTGAATCAGCTCGTGTTGAATCGAGTTCCCATAATGTGAGTTCAATCGGGAATATCTCAAGTTTGGTGGCAGAATCTTTCTTAACTGAGCAACCTGGAAGTTCACTTGCAACCGCAAAGTTAAAGTAAACAGAATCTCCAACAGCATAGTTGAAATTATCGAAATATTTGTTTACAACCACTGAGTCAACGAAGAAAGTGTCAAGAGGTTGTTCAGAAAGACCAACCATACCATATTTAACAGAATCAAGAGTATTGTTAGCGGCTGTCCAAAGGTATGTCATCTCGAAATTATTCAGCAATGAGTCGTATGTGACTGTCGGGATAAAGAACGCTTGGTTTGTCGGGCAGATTGAAGTATCTGGAGTGAAAGCCATTGTCGGTTGAGCAACGAACTCAATTTCCGGAAGACCATCAATCTGATATTCGCAAGTGTCATTAATATAAACATTCAACAAGTATGAATATCTTTCAGGAAGCTCATTTGTGAAATCTACTTTAATCAAAGTGTCTGCTATAGAAGCAATCTGACCTTGAGCAAGTGTGTCGTCAATGTTAGGTCCTAATTGTATCAAAGTATATTTATATGGTAAGAAGTTCTTTGAAACAGTCGTGTCGAAATTTATCATTTTAATATACATAGTGTCAACACCTGTAACACAGAGTGTGTCAAAAGCAACTTCAAAATCAAATTGAGGTTCTGGATTATAGATAAACTTCACTGTATCAGATGTTTCGCAACCAAGGTTACCTTGATCTTTCAAGACAATTGTGAAGATTTCCTGTGTGCTGATTTCATAGAAATCAAAATTAATTTCAAACAAACCCTCATCTGTGAGGCGAGCGATACTATAATTAGCATTTGAGTCCGCCACTAAAGTATCATTATTCCAAATTTCAACAGAAGTGCTTGTGCTCAAAGCATTCAGTTCAGCAAATGGTTTGCCAATTTGCCCGACACGCGGTATGAATGTCTCTTTGGCGTTGCACCAAGGAGTAATATAATAAGTTGTATCAGCAAGTGCTATAGAGTCTTTCGTCCAGAATGTCATTTCGAGCGGACGGATTGAGAAACTGAATATACCTTCATCTTCACAGATACTTGTATTCAACACAGTGATAGAATATTGTATTGTAGTGTCTTGAATAATAGTCATGGTGTCGAGTGTCAGTGTGACCGTATCAAAACCTGCTATCTTTGTCAGAGTATCGAGCGGAACATTATTAGTCTTATCAAAGAATACAACTGACATTACAGAATCTTTGAAGCAGGTATCGAGAGTTGCTATCAAAGTAACAACCGACTCATAACCAGAGCAAACGAAGATAGTGTCTGTGCCATCACCTTCATAATTCACTGTCTCAACATCGAAAGTGAGTTTCGGGAGTTTGTGTGCATAAATTGACATTGTGTCAGTAACATTACAACCTGTAAGCGGGAGGTACTGACCACCGTCGCCGACCTGCTGTACATAATCAAATGCAACAACATAGTTCTTATGAGCTGCAAGTGTCATATTATAAACATCTAAGTTAGTGATAGCCGAATCAATACTGGTATGGAAGAGTGTATTGCTATCGTTATCCATCACAGTGACTTCAGCAATCACGTCTGTAACCTCATTAAAGTCGAGGCCACCGTCAACAGTGATGTTCAGCATATATTGAGAACCCTCGCAGAAGATAGAGTCAACTGTATGAGTGAGCGGGTTATATGCTGGAGAGTTTATAGTGATGTTCGGAACAGTACCAGCCACAACATCGGTTGTTGACCACATGGTACCGAGTTGTGGTGATTTCAAGATTGCCACGTATGAGTTATGACCGATTGTAACAGTATCTTCCTCTAATGGAGACAACTGTACGGTATCGAGCATCGCATACTCCAATGAGAACATGAACGTGTCAGCCGGGTTCGGATAATTTTTCAGGAAGGTTTCAACTGTATCCGGATTAACCTTATAGAGTTCCCATTTGCTAATGTGAACTCCAACTGCGGCTTCTGAACAGAGATATATAGGTGTGGTGGTAACAATCATACCTTTCGTATTTGATTTACCTCTCACATTATAATCTATTGTAGTGTCACAAGCCAACACGAAGTTGCTGTCGAGCGGGGTCTTAAGGATTGAGTCGCCCTTCAGGTCAGCATAATGTATCGCATGCTCAACACTGTCGATGTGAACATTAATCTTATCCAAGTAGAAGCTGTCGTTGAGGACTTGGAATTCCGTCCAAGTAGTAGCGACATTCATTGAATAAGTCACCTTAACAGTGTCCTTATAAATTGCAAGCGAGTCACTTTCCAGTTCGCCACGCACCGTCAGTGCATCGAAGCCAGAGTAAGCTGTATCGCCGTGCCAATAAACTGACGAATTAAGGTTATCAATTGTTACACTGTTTTGCTTCAGGATCAGTTCATCGAAGTTCGCTGTCGCAACTGTAACTGTGTCAATCCACGGATCATTAAGGTCAGCCGATGTGTCACAAAGAATAAACAGATGTGAATAGTAAGTTGTGTCACGCTGGCTAACATATTTATAAGTAGTAGTATCAACATAATGATAATAATCAGCAACAGTGTCATAGCGAGTGCTGTCATAGATAGCATACAGAGGTGTAGTCTTAATGACAGTATCTCTAACATCCGCAACGAGTTCAATGCCGAGTTTATGTTGTCCCTCAGAAAGATATGGTGAAACGAACAACACATCTGAAGTCGTATCAGCGATAGATCTTGTGAGGGTTTTAACACCGTTGTCATAATAGTACCAATTCATTTTAAGGTTAGATACAGCCGGCTTAGCGAGAATAGAAGCTGTATCATTGAAAGTGGCACCAATGACCGCACCGGTACGGATACTAACATTACCATTTGTGTAATAAGCACCTTCAAAACGACTCAAATCACTCTTATAATAGAGTGTGTCATTATCGTTTCCCCATGTGTACAATTTCAGTTCAGGAGTCTGATTCAGATAGACATGAGCGGTATCGTAGCTAAAATTAGCGACATCCAGCGAGTCTTTAACAGTCCCCGAGTATGAAACAGAGACGATTGAATCCACCTTTGCAACCACAGCTGTGCTTTTACGCACAAACTGTGTGTCACCAGGTGCTGGAGCCATTAGTAGGCTCTCAGTAGCACGCAAACCAGATTCAAGCGACAAATCAGTTACCACGTTGTCTGCATGGCTCATTCCTAAATAGACGAATGTCATCAGGAAGAAAATCATAAATTTTTTCATCGTTTTGAATTTAATTATTAATATTATATTTTATTTATTTCTATATTGTTTGTTTTTATTATTTCCGTTTTTATCCGAACAGCATTGCCGCACACTTAAAAATGTGCTTTCATGCATGTCCATTTCAATATTCCTTTCTCTCATTATACATTATACTATTATCAACTTGCAAAAATACAAAAAAAAAAGTCATTTTTCAAACTATTTTCAAAAAAAAATTACTTAAAGTTCCATTTTTGTAAGTTATTGATTTATAACATAATATAAATTACGCTATTTCTTTTATTAACGAAAAACGCTGTAATATCAAGGATTTTGGCGAATTAACAACACTTATTCCCATATTTTTTCGGAGTATTCCATAAGTATCACTAAAAATTGATTTTTCCAGCAGAAGATCCCACATGGTAAAATTTCCCAATATTATAACATATTGATTATTAATGATTTATATTTCAAGATACACTTATAAGCGAAAATAGAGGCATTTCTTGCGATTTAAGACACCCTACATTAAAATGGAATAATATATCATTTTTTAAGAGAAAGTCTATCTAATAAAAAGTTTATAAAACACTGATTATCAGTGCTTTACAAAAAAAAATCACCATTTGCAAGCGAAAAACTCGCAAGATTGCCGTCCGACATTCGACAACAAATCGAGAATGGAAAGTCTGGGTACGAACCCGAACCTGTCGGAAAAAACCTGCGGATATTCTTTCACAAGATCCAGCGACTCCGGCAACGGTTGCTTCGGATGGAAATTGTAACGGCAATCAAGAATACCGGTTGCAACCGGCAAATGAAAATCTGAAGAGAACTGTACTGGCGTTTTTATATTGAGTAATTTCATGAATAGCTCAAGAATTTCCATATTGAAATCAACCAGAAACTCCGTCCGCTTTTCAAAAAAAGGCTTGATAAAATCCTGATAATAAACAAAATACGGACTACCATTATAGGCTGTTGTGATAGAACGCCAGTGCGAACGCTGCCACGGCACCGAGTAATCAATACGGACATCGGAGATTAGAACCTTCTCATGCTTCTGGACAACTGGAATGGCAAGCATCTGAATACCGTTCGGAGCCATAATATAAGTGCGGGTTCTGTAGGACTGCTTGGAGTAATTCTCACACTTTTCAATCACAACAGAATCCGCATTTCGGATAGCCGCAAAATATTCAACGGTCGGCAAGTAGGCCGTGGAAAGATATAACTGCATGACAATCAGTCTATTGCTTCAGACTGACTGTCTTATTGAAGACCAACTTGTCGGCAGTGGAGTCTTTATCAATGCAAAAGTACCCGAGACGCTCAAACTGATAATGGCGTTCCGGAGCTGACAATGAAAGAGTTTTCTCAATATAAGCCTGCTGCACTTTCAAAGAATCCGGATTAAGGTTATCGAGGAAGGTCTTACCCTCCTCCACCTCATCGGGAGCAGGAACTGCAAAGAGCCGGTCGAAGAGACGGACCTCAGCGACAGAAGCGTAATCAACTGCTACCCAATGAATTGTAGCCTTAACTTTCCGGTTACTTGCGGGCATTCCGCTTTTTGTTTCGGGGTCGTAAGTAACATGAATCGCAGTAATATTGCCTTCCGCATCCTTATCGATGGAAACACACTTCACAATGTAAGCGTATTTGAGACGCACCTCGCCACCGAGTGTGAGACGGTAAAATTTCTTGTCGGCGTTCTCGCGAAAATCAGCGCGCTCAATCCAAAGTTCCTTAGTGAAAGGCACTTCGCGCGTACCAGCATCAGGATTTTCAGGATTGTTGACAGCGTTCATCATCTCAACCTTGTCTTCCGGGAAATTGTCGATGATAAGTTTCACGGGATCGAGAACAGCCATTGTGCGTGTCGCGACCTTGTTAAGATCCTCACGGGCGCAAAACTCGAGAAGGGAGACATCAATCACGTTGTCGCGCTTGGCGATTCCAACCGTTTCGGCGAAGTTACGCACAGATTGCGGAGTATAGCCGCGGCGGCGGAGCCCGCAAATGGTAGGCATACGCGGATCGTCCCAGCCCATAACATAGTGGTCCTTAACGAGTTGCAGCAATTTTCTCTTACTCATAATCGTATAACTTAGGTTAAGGCGCGCAAACTCAATCTGCTGAGGATGGTGAATACGAAGGGCTTCGCAGAACCAGTCATAAAGTGGTCTGTGGACCTCGAACTCGAGTGTGCAGATTGAATGTGTGATTCCCTCTATCGAGTCACTCTGGCCATGGGCGTAGTCGTACATCGGATAGATGCACCATTTGTTGCCTGTGCGGTGGTGCTCCGAATGGAGAATACGATACATAATCGGGTCGCGCATGTGCATATTCGGCGAAGACATACCGGTCTTGGCGCGAAGAACCTTAGAGCCATCAGGAAACTCGCCGTTTTTCATTCTACGGAAAAGGTCAAGATTCTCTTCCACAGAACGGTTCCGGAACGGACTTTCAGTGCCGGGCTTTGTTGGCACGCCCCTACCCTTGCTTATCTCCTCCTGCGACTGGTCGTCAACATACGCAAGTCCTTCCAAGATAAGACGTTCCGCCCACTCATACAGCTGGTCGAAATAGTCGGAAGCATAATGTTCCTCCGCCCATTGGAAGCCGAGCCAGTTGATGTCCTCCTTAATGGAGTCAACATATTCCACATCCTCTTTCACCGGATTGGTGTCATCGAAGCGCAAATTGCAGAGCCCGCCGTACTTCTTGGCTATGCCGAAATTCAGGCAGATTGATTTTGCGTGACCGATATGCAGATAGCCGTTCGGCTCCGGAGGGAAACGGGTATGAACTTTAGAATCGTTTTTTCCGTTGGCAATGTCATTCTCGATAATCTCTTCAATAAAATTCATATATCCTGTCTTGAAAGTTATATTTATAAATAATTGATTTACAATAATATATAAGTTACATTATACAATTACAAATATACAACAAATTTATGTATCTTTGTCAACAAAAAATAACGAAAGTAACTATATTATATATACAATATAATATATAATGAAAAAGGGAATCTTAATCATCGCAACAATACTAACAAGTATCTCCATAAATCTTGCGAATGCTGAAACGAGCGAAAATATATGTTTAACACATGAAGAGGGGATAGACAAAGCCGACGAATCCCTGATGGCTGTAAGGAAGAGAAAAGAGAAAGACACAACCGGAATCCGCAAGGGCTGGACTTTCGGGGCATTGCCGAGTGTGTCATACGATGCGGACTTGGGGTTCCAGTATGGGGCATTGACAAACATCTACTACTTTGGAGACGGCAGCAAGTATCCGGAATACCTCCACTCATTTTACGTTGAGGCATCATACACCACCAAGCGTTACGGAGTGTTCAGGCTCTTTTACGACTCCAAGTATCTGATTCCCAAGCACCGGCTGACGATAGACGCCTCGTACCTGCCAGACGCCATGTGCGATTTTTACGGGTTCAACGGATATCAGACGGTTTTCAATGACAAATGGAAAAACTCTAAGAAATACAGTGCCGAAGAGGGGTACCGCAGCCGCGCATACTACAAATTCAAGAGAGACTTGTTCAGATTCAGCGCAGACATACAAGGGAATTTGAGTGGGAACTACTACTGGAACGCTGGAGTCGGAGTGTTAGGTTATGGCTGTAACACAGTAGATGTCAAGATGTTAAACAAAGGAAAGAAGGAAGCTAAGAAGTTGCCTGAGATTGATGTGCTTTACGACAAATATGTTCAGTGGGGACTCATTGATGAGAACGAGAAGAACGGCGGCTGGCATCCGTACGTCCATGCGGGTTTAACCTACGACAGCCGCGACAAGCAGCAGAATCCGAGCAAAGGTATCTACGCTGACGTCTTCCTCACCTACAACGCCGCCTTCGGAGCACAGAAAAAGTTCAACAATATGAAGGTGAACGCTGACTTCCGGCATTACGTCCCGATTTACAAAGATTGGATTTCGTTCGCATACCGCGTGGGCGTTCAGCTGACGACCTACGGCAAAAGCCCGTTCTATCTGAACACATACATGAACAACCTTTACATACAAAGGGTTATATACGAGGGTCCCGGTGGGGGCAATTCGGTGCGCGGCGTACTCCGTAACAGATTGTTAGCCAATGGTTTCGGATTCGCGAATATGGAGTTCCGACTCAAAGCCTGCAAATTCAAAATCAGAAAAGAGCACTTCTACATCGGATTCAACCCGTTTGTGGATATGGGAATGGTTCTTCAGCCATACGACCTCGACAAAAATGAAGTCATAAAATCAATAAAAGAAAATGATCCCGACTTTAACATTGACGAACTTAGTGATTATCTGACATTTAACAAAAAATCAATATACCGTCCGCACCTCTCCGCCGGCATTGGTCTGAAGATAGCTATGAACGAGAACTTCATTCTGTCGGTTGACTGGGCTGTGCCTTTCGACACGCAAGACGGCGCAAGCAAAGCAAATTTTTATGTGAAAATCGGATACATGTTTTAGAAAACAAATCATATAACCCATTAAATATCAAAGCATTATGAACATTTCACACATTGAGCACATCGGCATTGCCGTAAAGAATCTCGAAGAATCAATCAAATATTACGAAGAAATTTTAGGATTAAAATGCTATGCCATTGAGGAGGTAAAAGACCAGAAAGTGAAAACAGCATTTTTCAAAGTGGGGCAGACAAAGATTGAATTATTGGAAGCCACATCTGAAGAGAGCACAATCGCAGCATTCATTGAGAAGCGCGGCGAAGGGATTCACCACATCGCCTATTGTGTTGACGATGTTGCGAAATCATTGGGAGAAGCTGAAGGGAAGGGCGTTCGTCTGATTGACAAAGCCCCAAGAAACGGAGCCGAAGGTCTGCACATTGCGTTTCTGCACCCGAAATCAACAGGCGGCGTGCTGACTGAACTCTGCGAATATCCTGAAAAATAATGAGCAAAGTCAAGTTATTGTCGCTCAGCTTATTAAGCGGCATAATACTCACATTATCGTGGCCGCCACACGGCTTCCCGTTTCTAATTCTCTTCGCTTTCATACCATTTTTTTTCATCAGCGAAACATTAGAAAAAGAGAACGTGCGGTTGCCAATGTGGAAAGGAATTGCCTACTCATTTCCCGGACTGCTGCTATGGAACATCCTCACAACGTGGTGGGTATGGAACAGCACCCCCGAAGGAAGCATTGCCATGTTTATCCTAAACTCATTCTTCATGTCGATATTT
>CACYHL010000018.1:16503-52505 GCA_902774205.1 uncultured Bacteroidota bacterium
ATGGCAATGGTTCCGCAAACAGAATCCTCCACGAATTTCAATTCCAATCGCCTTCATTTCATTATGGATGACGTGGGAATACCTTCATCTTAACTGGGATTTGACATGGCCATGGCTGAACTTGGGCAACGTATTTTCGGCCTGCACAGAATGGGTACAATGGTACGAATACACCGGCACATTCGGCGGGACGTTATGGATATTAATTGTTAACTTTCTGATTTTCAATATTATAAAAATATTTGGAAAAGCAGAGAAGAAACAGATTATTACACTTGCAACTGTAACATTCCTCACAATTTCCATTCCATTGGCAATATCCCAAATACGATACAAAACATACGAACCTGCAAAAGAGAATCCGATAGAAGTCGTTATCATTCAGCAGAATACAGATCCATGGTATGAGGAGTATGCCCTTTCGAACGCTGACCAGACGGTGCGTCTGCTGCAAGTTGCCGCGCCGCTGACTACGGAGCGAACAGAGCTTATTGTCTGCCCCGAATCGAGTGTGCCGCACAACATTGTAGAAGACGACTTATTATCAAAAAGCTATGAACCAGAGACTTACAATTACTTTGGTTTTGTCCTTCTCGATTCATTCATAGCTCAGCGCCCGCAGTTGAATTTCATTTTAGGACTTTCGACCGTGAGATACTACAATTGCCAAGCGACAGAAACGGCGCGAAAAGGCGGGCGCGAGCAGACATACCGTGACTACTTCAACACATCGGCATTGTACAGCAAAGCTGGCTGCGAAGCGGTGTACCACAAAAGCAAGTTGGTGCCTGGTGTTGAAAAAATGCCGTTCCCGAAAGTACTTGGATTTTTGGAGGATTATGCGGTTGACTTAGGCGGCATATCAGGCTCATTAGGAATAGACACAGAGCAAAAGGCATTTAAAGTCACTACAAATCAAGGAGTTATAAAAGTAGGAGCGCCAATCTGCTATGAATCTGCCTACGGGGAGCACTTCGCAAAATTTGTAAAAGACGGGGCTGTGATGATGACGGTGATAACAAATGACGGATGGTGGAAAAAGACCCCCGGACACATACAGCACTTTCTCTTCTCGAAGTTGCGCTCTATAGAGACGCGGCGCACGATAATACGCGCCGCCAACACTGGCATTTCAGCGTTCATTGACGAAAAAGGCGATATACACCAAGCCACAAAATATGAGGAGCGCGTTGCGATACGGCAGGAGGTTTTTCCAAACGACCGTCTGACATTTTACGTAAAACACGGAGATTATTTGGCAAAAATTGCAATTGCCGTAAACTTTGCAGCAATCCTTTTTGGAATATATCTGAGAATAGCGAGGTGGCGTAAAAAGCTCGGCAACGGGTCGGCGAAGCAAACAGTTTAACGTATAACCTATTGATTATAAAACAAATAAGGCGAAGTTTTAAAAACTTCGCCTTTAAAATTTTGTACTGGATAGGGGATTCGAACCCCTGATTTTAAGGATGAAAACCTTACGTCCTAGGCCAACTAGACGAATCCAGCATAGTCACAAAAGACGGTGCAAAGATACACATTTTTTCCATACGTTCAACTATTTTCCTTGAAATATTCAAAAAAAACAGCATTATCCAAAAATCTAAAACAACCAATCAAACATCAGGTTATGCAAAAACATAACAGAAAATCAGATTATTTCAAATTAGTATGTTTTAATACGATTTTAATCTTCTGATTATAAGTTTCTTGCAAATATTTAGCCAACGATTCCGCAAAATAGACAGAGCGGTGTTGACCGCCAGTGCAGCCGAAAGAGACTGTCAAATGGGTGAATTTCCTTTCAAGATAATTGTCAACAGACAGCTTTATGAGATTGAAGACCGAGTCTTTGAAATCCTCCACTTCATCGTACTTTTCAAGAAATTCCGCCACAACCTCGTCCTTGCCGGTGAAATTCTCATAGAACTTGTCGCGCCCCGGATTTGGCAGTGCACGACAGTCGAAAACGAAGCCGCCGCCGTTGCCAGAATAATCAACAGGAATGCCTTTTTTGTAAGAGAAACTGTTTATCTCAACGACCAACTTATCAGACACTTCCATTGACAAATCGGCGAGTTCAGACTCTGTAATCCGCTTCAAGACATCGAAAAGGGCAGGAATTTCCAATTGCAACCGGCAATTTTCAAGAATATATTTGATATTTTTTATCGCGAAAGGAATACTCAACAGAAAATGCGCCTTCCTTTCATAAAAGCCCCTAAAGCCATACGCACCGAAGGCCTGCATTATCCGAATCAGCGCGAAAGCGTCAAAAGATTGCAAGAACTTATTGCGGTTGACAGGCACATAATTCGAGAGCTCATCTAAATAGAAATCAAGAAGCTCGTTGCGGAGCTCCGGCGACAAATCCGCCTTCCCATCATACAGCAGCGAAGCCACATCATATTGCAACGCCCCTTTTCTTCCCCCTTGATAATCAATAAAATAGACATCATCATCAACAATCATTATATTCCTCGACTGAAAATCACGGAAGAGAAAATAGTTACTGTCAGCTTTCAAAAGATAATCCATCAGTTTCTGAAAATCGTCTTCCAAAAGCTGCTCATCGAAAGAGATGCCAGCCAATTTCAGAAAATAATATTTAAAATAATTCAAATCCCACTGCATCGACTGACGATCAAAAATGCCGCGCGGATAACAGACAGAAAAGTCAATTCCTTGTTTACCAGCCATTTGCAAGCGAGGTAACTGTTTCAGAACCTTCTTATACAACTCAATGGTCTCTGGAGCAGGCACGCCACCCACCCTATTTGCGATGAGGTGAAAATACAAAGTCTCATCTCCAAGATCTGTAAGCAGATAATACATTCTTGAATCATCAACAGCCAAAACCTCAGGCACATTAATCTCATGTTCCATGAAAAATTCAGTGAACGAGAAAAATGCCTCATTCTCCTTCACATTTTTATTAAAAGCCCCCATAATAGGCTCATGGTCAGCGAAAGTGATACGGAAATAGAGTCGGTTTGAACCTGACTGAGGAATTTTATGGAACGACTGGCAGCGTTGCCCAGTATATTTTTCGGCAAGTTCTTTCAGAACCAATGAATTGAAAGTCATAATACTCTTATTATCAGTTAATTACATTTTACAACAATATTCTCTTGCAAGCGGTAGCGCTCATGGGTTTGGGGGCATTCAGCGAAACCGTCCTTATCAAAAACGAGTTTCTGGCCTGCCTCGCTCACCCAACCGATTCGCCGCGCCGGATTTCCGACCATAAGCGCATAATCCGGCACATCGTGGGTAACGACCGCGCCCGCACCAATCAGCGCACAACGCCCAATCTCATTACCGCAGACCACAGTGGCATTCGCACCGATTGTGGCGCCGCGCTTTACCAACGTCCGCTTGTACTCATCCTTACGTGGAAACGCGCTACGAGGATTAATAACATTTGTGAAAACCATTGAAGGGCCAAGGAAAACATCATCTTCGCAAACCACTCCAGAGTAAACAGACACATTATTTTGTATCTTCACATTGTTACCAAGAACGACTTCGGGCGAAACAACAACATTTTGTCCGATATTGCACCGCTCCCCTATTTTACAATTCGACATGATATGGCAAAAATGCCAAATCTTAGTGCCTGCGCCAATCTCGCAACCATCATCTACGTATGACGACTCGTGAACAAAAAAATCTTTCATAAGTTTATCTTAATTATTTGATTATCAGAGATTTCTAAACAAAAATTCCGAAAGTTTAGTATAAAGATGAAGACGGGTGTTACCGCCGTATATAAAATGATTTTTATTCGGATAGAAGAACTGCTCATACTGTTTGCCGGCCTTGTTCAGCTGAGTGACCAAATCCATGGAATTTTGGAAATGCACGTTGTCGTCACCGGTGCCATGAACGAGCAAAAAGCTGCCCTGCAAATCTTTAGCGAAGAAACATGGTGAGTTGTCATCGTAGCCTGAAGGGTTGTCCTGCGGTTTTTGAAGAAATCTTTCTGTATATATATTATCGTAGTAACGCCAATTAGTGACCGGCGCAACTGACATTGCCATTTTGAAAGTGCCGTTTCCTTTGAAAAGCGAAAGCGCGGATAGATAGCCACCAAAACTCCAGCCCCAAATTCCAACGCGCTCCGGATCCACGAAGCCCAAAGTTTTCAAATAGTTGGCAGCTGCAATCTGGTCTATGGCTTCGTATTTACCCATCTGCTTGTAAATCACCTTCTTAAACTCATCGCCGCGACCTGCCGTGCCGCGCCCGTCAACGCAGACGACAATGTAGCCGTGCTGCGCAACATATTGGTACCACGCGAAATCACCGCTTCTGAAATAACTGTTGTTCACCTCCTGCGACCCCGGACCACCATAAACATACATCAAGACAGGGTATTTCTTATCTGATTTAAAATTAAGAGGTTTGAGCATCCAGCCGTTCAGTTTCACGCCATCTGCCGTAGTAAAATCGAAAAACTCCTTTTTCGCAAAACCGTACTCTTTCATCGTATTTTTGAAAGCGGAATTATCCTCAATCGTATAGAGGAGCTTACCGTCAGCGGAATGAAGCGAATATACAGGCGGCTCATTCGCTGTGGAATAATTATCCAAATAAAAATGAGCGTTAGAGTTAAAGGTTATATTGTTCCAGCCGCTGCCATTAGTCAGCATTTTCTTATTTTTACCCTGAAAATCAATCACATACAAATCCTGATTAAAAACACTTGATTCATTTGAGGTATAATAGACAAGCTGTTTTTCAAAATCTATGGCGGCGATACCTTTCACCATAAAAGAGCCCTTCGTCAGCTGCACAGGGGTTTTGCCGAACTCAGCCCTGTAAATATGATTGAAACCGTCACGCTCAGACGTGAAAATCACCGAATTATTGTCACTCAAAAAATAGTAGTCATCGGGCTCCTCAATCCACCACTTGTTCTCGTCTGTCAGAACCACCTCTTTCTTTTTAGAATCGACATTGCAGCGGAAAACTTCAAGCTTGTTTTGCAGGCGGTTCAGCTTCATGACCATCAAATCGGCAGAATTATCGAGCCAGAAGGCGCGCGGATAATAGCAATCCTCATGCGGAAAGTCGATTTTTGCAGAAGATTTTTTAGCAATATCATAAACATAAATGTCAACCACAGAATTATCCTCGCCGGCTTTCGGATACTTATATTTATATTCTTCGGGATAAAGCTCGCCCCACATTGTCATTGAAAACTCCTTCACAGCAGACTCATCGAAACGGAAATATGCAAGTTTTTTCCCGTCAGGCGACCAATAGAAACACTTTGAAAGACTCAGTTCCTCCTCGTAAACCCAGTCGGCAAAACCGTTGCGCACCTCGTTCTCTTTACCATCAACCGTAACCTGATACTCTGCGCCCGTATTCAAATCGACATAAAAAAGGTTGTAGTCGCGCACAAAAGCCACCTTAGAGCCATCGGGTGAAAACTCCGCAAAGCTCTGTTTCCCCTTCAGCGTATCAGCTACAGGCATAAGCTTATTATTCTTTAAATCAAACACATAGTAATTTGCACAAGTGGAGCGGCGGTAAATATAATCGAGGTTAAAAGCGAGCAGTATCTTCGAGCAGGTCACATCGAACTCATAATCGTTAAGTTTGGCAAGAGAAAGTTTTCCGTCAGATGCCTTGGCAAGCATATCCTGAGTAAGAATATCACCCGCCTTCTCTCCATTTTTGAAGGCATGTTTTGAAATCGCGGTTTTATCCTTTACCGAATAATAGTCGCTGTTCGGCATGGAAGCGAAGCCCGGAACAGACTTTGGAATGAACTTATAATCAGTCCAAATATCCTGAAGTGTAATCTCTTTTTGCGCAAAAAGAAGATTCGCGAAAACGAGAAAAAAAACAGAAAAAGCCAATCTCTTCATGGTGATTCTCAAAATTTAAAAAGTTATGCAAAGGTAATAATTTTTATCCGCTTTTATTAGAACTTATACAGCCATATTCGCAATTTACGGTTTAAGACAGCCGATAGGGACAACCCAAACCCCATCATTGGGTCGCTGATATGAGTATTCACCCACAGCGGTAAGCACCATAAGGAACGATGGCTTTGGCATTTTATCAGTATTAATCTTATTTGCAAGTTTCACCAACGACTCAGAGCCCTTCTCTATCAAATCCGGACCACCCAGTTTTATCTCAATCAATCCATACGAGCCGTTACGCCTATGCAAAACTGCATCACATTCGAGCCCGTCCGCATTTCTAAAATGGAAAACATTACCCGACAACGCCTCGGCATACACACGCAAATCGCGGACAGCTAAAGTTTCAAAAAGCAATCCAAATGTCTTAAAATCGTTCATCAGGTCATCGGGACCGATAAACAAAGCGCTTGCCGCAATACTAGGATCTATAAAATAGCGCGTATCTGATGTTTGAATTGCTGTTTTACTGCGCAAATTCGGATTCCATGCCTGCATATCCTCAATTACAAACAATTTTTTCAAGACATCGACATAATCAGACACAGTTTCGTATGTAATGGATTTATTATCATTATCTTTAATATCATCACAAAGATGTTTAAGACTGACTGCACAGCCCTGATGTCTGGCATAAGAACGCAACAATAGCCGCGTTCGTTCACTACTACGCCGCACATTATCAACCCTATGTATGTCTGTTTTATAGATAGCTTCGTAATAATCACGAGCTTCCTCTAAGGCGATTTCACCTTTTAACAATGTTGATTGGGGCCAGCCACCACGACATATAAGATAGGATATTTCCCCAATAGTTAATGAATTACTCTGCGGCTCAAGCGATACCCCATCGAACAAATCACCTAAACTAACAGTTCCTGAAGATTCTCCAGACTCCCACAGTGACATTGGTCGCATGCTTATGCGCCCTATCCGGCCAGTACCACTATGTTTTAACTTTTCAAGTTGGGGCGGCACGCTGCTACCTGTTAGAATGAACTGTCCGAAAGCATTCCGCCTGTCAACCTCAGAACGAATCATATCCCAAAGTATAGGCATTGTCTGCCATTCATCTACCAATCTTGGAGTTTCACCAGATAATAATGCGGAAGGATTAACCTGAAGCGCAGTTTGAGCATTCAATAGCACAACACCATCACCTAAATCCAAAATACTTTTTGCAACCTGTTTGGCTGTAGTTGTTTTACCGCACCACTTAGGCCCTTCTATCAAAACAGCACCTTTACCCTGCAATTTATGTTCAAGAAGAGTATCAGCGACCCTCTTTTTATAGATATTACCCTTATTCACTTTTAAATTTTATTTTTTTGCAAAGATACTAAAAATTAATAACATACAAATTTATTCCGCAACTTTAGGAAAAGTTATTCCGCAACTTTAGGAAAAGTTATTCCGCAACTTTAGGAAAAGTTATTCCGCAACTTTAGGATTTTGCCTTTGAAAAGCAAGCGTTGTTTCATTTTATCACGTTTTTCCGAAAAACTTCCAAAAATCTTGACACAAAAAAACGATTTACAATCTTTAAAATTATAAAGCATTGATAATCAATGAATAAAAATTTTATTTTTTCTGATTGAGGAAATAAAAAGTGTATTACTTTTGTAGTGTTATAGTTCACTAATACAGTAAACCAATTACAAGCGATATGATAACAATAGAAAAAATGCAATTCAGGTACACGATGAGTCGCCCGTTGTTCCAAGATTTGGATTTGACAATGGCAAGCGGCCACATCTACGGACTTTTAGGTAAAAACGGCGCGGGCAAAAGCACGCTGCTGAAAATCATGAGCGGGCTGTTGTTTCCGCAAGAAGGAAGCGTAACCACAATGGGCATGCCAGCGGAGGAACGCCGCAGCGAAATGCTGCAAGACCTCTACTTCCTTCAGGAGGAAATGTTTGTTCCGCGACTCACAATCAGGCAATTTGAAAAGGCCTACGCACCGTTCTACCCCAACTTCAACCACGAGCAGTTTGAGCACTATCTCACTCTGTTTGAGGTAGATAAGGAGTTCGGATTCATTAACAAGCTTTCGCACGGGCAGAAAAAGAAAGTGCTGATTTCGTTCGGTTTGGCTACAAATGCCAGCATTCTGCTCATGGATGAGCCGACAAACGGTCTTGACATTCCATCGAAAAGCATTTTCAGAAAGATAATGGCTGAGGCGGCGAACGAGAATCAGCTGATTGTCATCTCAACACACCAAGTGCGCGACCTTCACAGCCTAATTGACACAGTGACGATACTCGACAAGGGCAATATCATCATGAGCGCGGGCTGCGATGAAATCACCGACAAACTGCTCTTTGACGTTGACAACGAGCGCGACGGTGAGGCTGACACCATTTTCAGCGAAGAGACACCGCGCGGGACTTACCAAGTGAAAAAGAACCCCGAACACATCGAAAGCAAAATCGATTTGGAACTGCTCTTCAACGCAGCAATTTTTAATAAAGATGTCATTACAAACATGTTCAAATAAAAAGCCATGAAAAAGAGAACAAATAAAATATTGATAACCACTGTAATAGCAGTAGCAGTAATCATTGTAGCAGCCCTGACAATCTCCATTCAAGTCGCATACAAGCAGCACCCCGAATCATTCGAGCTGATAGAAAACGAGAACAACAACTTTTTCCAGTTCATGGAATACGACACGACAACGGAGGTGCATTTTTCTAACGACACGACAGACATTAACATTACGATAAACGATAACCAAGAAAACGATTAAATTATAAAGCTATGAAAATCAATAATATAATCAACTTATTAAGACAATATTTCATGGAAAACTGGAAGCGCGACTTATGGTATCTCGGCTTCATCATTTTCTTCAGCATAATAAGCAGTCTTGAACCAGAAGCTTCATTAGGCATCTCAGGATTAATATCAGTAATATTCATCTTAATTTACGCTGCAAGCAGTTTCGGAGAGCTGAAGCAAAAAACATACAGTGTGCATTTTTTGATGACACCCGCCTCACTGGAGGAAAAGCTAACCACAAAAATCCTTTTGGCAAACGTATATTTTGTCGGGGCGAGTCTGCTTGCGTTATTCATCGGGCAACTCATTGGTTATCTGATTACTACGGTATCGTACGGGAAAGAAATGCTCGCCAGCGCCAACCTTTTTCCGTTCCTCATAAGCTCATGGTCAGAGTGTGCGGAATTATACATGGCAATAGCAATTCTATTCTTCGGAGGCATCTATTTCAAAGGCAGGAGCGCACTGAAAACAATTCTGACGGTAGTTGGTATTGCCTTCCTGTATTTCTTCCTGCTTTGTATTACTATATATCTGAATTTCAAAACTATAGTTCCTGACGGCTATTCACTCCACTCAATAAAAGACAACGCTTTCAGCTATTTCTCCAACGTTGACTCATTAGGCATTGTGCCAATTGCAAGCTGTATTATATTCATAATTTACTTCTACGCAATGAGTTATCTGCGATTAAAAGAAACGGAGGCATAAATGGGAATGGATTTTAACAACACTCAGCCAATCTGGATGCAGATCGTTGACGGCATTTTCGAGCAGATTCTCTCGGACAAGCTGAAAACAGGCGAAAAGGCGAAATCGGTGAGGGAACTGGCAGTCGCATACGAGGTAAACCCTAACACGGTCATGCGCTCTTACGACTATCTGCAAAACAACGGAATATTCACAAACAAAAGAGGAATCGGCTTTTTCGTTGCCTACAACGCAAAAGAGAAAGTTTTGGAAATCAGGAGAAAACGATTCTTGGAAGAGGAAGTCCCGATATTCATCAAAACGATGAAAATGTTAGGGATTGATTTTAATGAGTTGTCCTTATCTTATTTTAAATCTGAGGTTTAGTGCTCCGTAGGCCGCGGCGGAAGTAAGACCATGCACTCCGCCTTCGAGGGAGAGGCCGAAAGCCATGTCATCTTGCAGGTCGTGAACGTATGCTATTTCACCGCCCAAGCCAACGCCGGAATAGTTGCAGTATCTGATTGGGAGTTTGAACATGAACTGTTGCACGCAGTTGCCGGTTTTCCACTCTTTTGTGACAGACGGCGCTATTGAAGCCATGAGTATGAAATTTGAGAAGACTGTGCCCGACAACTCCCCTGAGACTCCGATTATGATAGGATAGTAATTTCTGAAAGACAAATAAGAGTAAACATGCAGTGATGCCGGGGTTGCGGTTGCAAATGTCCCACGCCGCGCGCTGTCGGTAACGTATCGAACAATTGAATCCATGCTGCCTTTGACACTGTTCGAGAGCTGCGCAATGTTAACCTCCAAGCCGTCAAAAGTGAAATCAAGTTTTCTTGCAAGAGAATAACTTTTGGGGTTCCAATATGTGAACCCCAAATTTTTAGTGAAAATATATAGTTCCCATTTATTGTCTTTCGCGAACTCACCACCAAAATTAACAGAAATGTCAAATGCGCCGCCTAAGCCGTTCAAATACTGTGAACCGGCATTTTTCAAATCAAAATCAGCTTGTATGTCAATACTTTCCGAGAGTTCTGTATTGTTATGCAAGGTGAGTCCGCGCGACACGAAACCCAACTGCGCTATTCCAACTCTGAATCCGCCGCTAATGCCCAAACAGATCGTGGTGCGCTCATCTAATTTCCAGTGCGGAGTCACAAAGTCAAGTTTCAAATCCCTATAAGCTGTATATAGTGCTGAATTGTCACCCAAAATGACTTTTTCTGTCCCATATTGTTTGTTCCCATAAAAAAGTGTGTTCCAAAAATTCTTTGTGAATCTTGTCTCCGCAAAAAAACGCGCCTGATAGCTCACGCCGATTTTATAAGGTTTTTCCTTATGTTCCAACTGCCACAACGCACTTATTCCCGCACTCGCATCAACAAAAGCCCTGTTTTTCTCCCTGATACGGCTGCTCCAACTATCCTTTTCCGATCTACTGATTTTTCCACCTTGAAAATATTTGTTTACTGCGCTGTACGACAATGAATTAGAAGCAAAATCAACATTGCTATTGACATTTATATCCATAGGGGCGCCCTCATACTGGGCAAAGATAACAGCAGGAAAAAAAAGAAGAAGAAACGGCAGCAGACGGTTCATATCAGATTTCAAGTTCTTTAAGATAGCGTGTTATGGTTTCTTTCAGTCCGAGATAGAGCGCGTCGCAGATGAGCGCGTGCCCGATTGAGACTTCAAGCAGTTGCGGAATGTTTTTCGCGAAATAGTTGAGGTTGACAAGCGACAGGTCGTGCCCTGCGTTCAAGCCGATACCCATTTCCACTGCCTTTTCGGCGGCGGTGCGATATTTTGCGATTGCCTCCGCAGGATTCTTCAGATAGTTTGCGGCGTACCCTTCCGTGTAAAGCTCCACACGGTCGGTGCCAGTGGCTTTTGCGTGCTCTATCATCACCGGATCGGGGTTGACAAAAATGGAAGTGCGAATGCCTTTTTCGTGGAATTTCCCGATAACATCTGTCAGGAACCCGCTATGTTCCACTGTGTTCCAGCCGGCGTTGGAGGTGAGAGCCTCTGGCGGGTCGGGGACAAGAGTGACCTGCGTTGGCACAATATCAAGCACCAAACTGATGAACTTTTCTGACGGATAGCCCTCAATGTTGAACTCCGTAGTCACAAGTTTTTTCAGGTTATAGACGTCAGCGTAACGGATATGCCGCTCGTCTGGGCGCGGGTGTACCGTAATCCCTTCTGCCCCAAACAGTTCGCAGTCGCGCGCCACCTGAAGCAAATCGGGCATATTGCCACCACGCGCATTACGCAAAGTAGCAATCTTGTTCACATTCACACTTAATCTTGTCGTTTTCATAACAATTTCTTTTATAAAATATTGATTACTATCAAATTGCAAAATTACACCTTTTTTGTCACTTTTGTCGGAAAATATATTTCACTGTATCACCCGCCACAGAAAGTTCCTTGCTGGGCGGCGCCGGAAGAGACGGAGCCGGAACGCCTTCGCCCCAAACCTTGTCTCCAACAAGAAGCCTTACCTCATCGTACAAATCCGCCTCAAGAAAACGGTCGAGAGTTTTTCTTCCACCTTCAACAATTACAGATTGAATATTCTGATTATAAAGAAGTTGCATAATCTCATCCATAGAATTATTTTCAGAAGAGAGAGAAAACTGGTTATCTCCAATTTTAATCTCATTTCTGCTTAAAATAATTGGAATAGGATTTTTACCAGAATATAATCTATTGGTTAACAGTGGTTTATCATTCTTAAAAGTATTATATCCAACCAAAATAGCGTCCTCCTCGCTGCGCCATTTGTGAGTGAGCGTGCGCAACTCCGCATTTGTAATCCAATATTTGTACTCTTTTTCGGGGTCGGGGCGAAGAACATCCATGTATCCGTCTTTTGTCTGCGCCCATTTCAAAATAATGTATGGTCTTTTTTTATTATGGAAAGTGAAAAAACGCCTATTAAGGAAATCACACTCTTTTTGCAAGACGCCCACAGTCACCTCAATTCCGGCGGCGCGCAGGATTCCAATGCCCTTGCCATTCACTTTCGGATTCGGGTCGGTGCTGCCGATGACAACCCTTTTTACGCCGCACTCAACAAGCGCGTTGGCGCAGGGTGGGGTTTTGCCAAAGTGCGCGCAGGGCTCCAAACTGACATACATCGTGGCTTTTTTCAGTAACTCTTTATCACTCAGACTATTAATAGCATTGATTTCAGCGTGCGGACCACCATATTTTTTATGCCACCCCTCACCGACAACCTTTCCGTCAACCACAATCACCGCCCCGACCATCGGATTCGGCTGCACACTCCCCAACCCATTATGAGCCAGTGTTATACATCTTCGCATATAGAGTTCGTCAAGCTCTTTCATTACTCCCCTTCATTTAAAGTCCTACGCTTTTCCTCAACTTTGCTCATAACATTTTGCATCATAATATCCGACTCATCTTTTTTCTTCATATAATAATCGGTATTTGCAATGTACTCCTCTTTTGTGATTCCGTGTTTGTGAAAGATATTGGAATAAAGTTGCGCACACACCGCCTGTTTGTCGCTATCTTCCGGCGCGTAAAAAATCTCACCTTCAGCGATATAACATTCAGCCATAATCAAAATCATGGTATCTTTGTCTATAATGCGGTATTGTGTCTCGCTATACTGTGTCGTGCCCGAGCCGCAGCCCGCAATGAACAGCATGACCGCACCGCACAAAAAAGCGATATGGAGTTTTCTACTCATATTTTTTAATTTTCTCATTCAAATCATTATTAATCATACCTTTACGCTTGGCAGTTTTCCAAGCCGACACTGCTTCATCTTTATTTCCAAGTTCCAAATATGCGTTGCCGAGCATATAGTATATTTTTGCGGAAAGCATTGTGTCGTAGGAGAATGCCGCTGCCGACTTCAGCATTTCAACTGCTTTCTTGGCATTATTAGTGTTAAGATACGCAACGCCGATAGAATACTGCAAGATAGAATTTCCGGGGAACAGTTCAAGTACCCGCTCCGCTTCCTCTATAATCTTCTTATCTTCACGCAGTTGCGCCAAAACGAAGAAATAATCCTCCCAAACAGTGTAGCGCGAAACATCTATCGCAATCGCCTTTTCAAGCATTGTTTTCGCCGCGGCATAATCTTTATCCATAATTTTCAAGGAAGCGAGATTCGCCCACCCTTCAATCGCTTCGGGGTGCGCCTCAGTGAGAGCCGTAATCACATCATACATCTCCCTCTTGCTTATGCCCGACCGCTCGCCCGACAAAACATATTCTGTAAACATATTTTTTATTGTCGGAAGTTTCTCATCTAAAGGATAATCAGGATTTTTAATGACCTTAATCATATATTTCCAACTCTCATCGGCATTGCCTGTCGCATCGTAATATTCCGCAAGCGCGAACTGCAATTCAGGATTGTTCGGCTCGAGTTTCTGTGCCTTCTCATAATATGGCAAAGCTTTGGAATACTGTTTGTTAGCGAGATAAATATCTCCAGCTCTGATATAATTTTTCACATTGGTCGGAAATTCGGCGATAAGCTTGTCATACTCCCCGACCGCATTCTTCACATTATTGAGATAGAGCCATATATTCTTCTTTGTTTCAGTAAGTTCCTCATTATAACCGATAAGAATCTCCAATTTGTCATACACTTTAATGACATCGGTGTAACGATCCAGATGGACGAGCGCGTCAGCTTCAGAAATCAGATAATTTTCGATATTCGGCTTCATGTCTGAAAGTTTTTTCCAGAGTTCCGCCGATTCGGAATAGTTGCCCGCCTTGTCGTACATTTGCGCCAGCTCCACCAGATACCACTCGTTGGTTTTGTCGATTGACGCCGCCTGCTTGAAATAATATGCGGCATCAGTATAATCCTTCTGTTCAGATTTTATTTTGCCCAACATAAAATAAGAGGCATCGTGTTTGGAATTTTTTTCAAGAATGTTTCTGAAAGTCTTTTCGGCGGCTGTAAAGTTACGTGAATAAAACTCCTTAAGACCTTCGGCGTATGTTTTTGAAATCTGCCGCTCGCTGTCGCTCACTATGTTGGGCTTCTTTTTCTGCGCGGGTGCTCCGACACAAACCGCAAAGACCAATATCAGAAGGCAAAAATATTTTCTCATTTTCTGAATGACATTTTATCTTGTAAAAACATATTGAATAATGTTCGCGCCCATTTTCAACGCTTTGGTGCGGGTGGCTTCGGAGTCCTTGTGTACCTCAAAATCCTCCCAACCGTCTCCAAGGTCACATTCGTAACTGTAGAAACAGACAAGCCGGCCGTCCCAGATGAGGCCGAAACCCTGTGGCGGCTTGTTGTCGTGCTCGTGTATCTTCGGCAACCCGTTCGGGAAGTCATAAGTCTGATGATAAATCGGGTGATTATAAGGCAGTTCCACGAAATCGAGTTCGGGGAAGACGAGTTTCATCTGCTTGCGGATGTAAGGGTCGAGCCCGTAGTTGTCGTCGATGTGAAGGAAGCCGCCGGAGATGAGGTAGGTGCGAAGGTTCTGAGCTTCATCGTCAGAAAAAACGACGTTGCCGTGACCGGTCATGTGCAGGAACGGGTAGCGGAACAGGTCAGCGCTGCCGACCTCCACAGTTGCGTAAGCTGGGGCAAGCGAAGTTCCAAGATTCTTGTTGCAGAAAGCTATCAGGTTCTTCAGCGAAGTGGGGTTCGCATACCAGTCGCCGCCGCCGCGATATTTCAACAGCGCAATCTGCTGCCCCGACAGCGGAAGGACCGACACCGCCGCAAATGCCCACACCGCAACAAAACGTAAAATTTTTATTTTAAAATTCATATTGGTTTATTTTTTCCTATCTGGTTTTTGTTTCAATTTTATTTTTATTGAGGCGGTGTGCCCACCGCCTCTACACGTTTTCAAATTTTAATTCAAAATATTTTATGCCATGTTTTCAATTTTATTGATGCGGTGTGCACACCGCATCTACTATTTTCTAATTCCCATCTCCTAATTCCTATATTTTAATATCCCCCATTCCATTTTCTCAAAAACCACTCCACTGCGAACAACGCCACCAAAATTGCAAAATATAACCATGAATTCAGCAGCAGCGAATAACTCTTTTCGTAGGAAGCGATGCTTTTTATATTCTCATTGTTTTTAATTTCCGTCTCAATGTTTTGCATTTCCCCGACGTTGAAAAACGCTCCGCCGGTGGTTTGCGAAATATTTTTCAGCAACTGGTGGTCAGCAACGAGATTTTGTGTCTCAATCATTATCTCTCTTACAATAAAACTTCCTGATTTTCTGTGTGTTGTGGCTCCGGTTTTAGCTTCAGCCGCCCATTGGTAGGTGCCCGCCGGCAACTCGCCAAGGTTAAGATAATAGCCGTTGTTCTGCTTGGAGAAAATCGCGTCATACTGCTTTTCACCGTCAGTGATTTTCATCGTGACATCAGGCTCAGTCACCAACTCGTAACTGTCGTTGTAGAGTTCTGCAGAAAATTCTATCGGCGTATTCTCATCGAACATCTGCCGTGTCTCAACCCGAAAATGGCTCTTGTCGTTTTTCACAGAAAGATATAATGCAATTTTGTTAACCAACTCATTGAAAGCGTCATGGTTCTGCTTGTAGAGGTAGTTGTTCAGCCGCCACTGCCATAGTCCTGTGCCAGTGATTATGCCGGTGCGGACGCCATTGGCTTCGTTGAAAATGACAAGCGGCGTGTTGGTCGTCACCGCTCCGATTTTCTGGTACAGAAAGACATTACCCGACACGGTCGTCTTATATTCCCCGAAAAATGTCTGCAACGGCGGATAGTTTCTCAGCATATCTTTTGCCTCTTCAGAAAAATTGAAAGCCGCGAAATTCTCGTTATAAGCGGGTCCCGAATCATTGGTAAGGTCTTTGTTCTGAACTATCGTCAAGCCTGTATGAAGGGAGTTAAAATTATTCAGATTCGATTGAGTGCCAAGAATATAGAGGGAAGAGACTCCGCTTTTCTGAATCTGGCTTATCAGGCTTGAAGAAGAATTCCGGAGAGAAGGAAGCTGATGAAGGATGATCAACGAATAGTTTTCGGGCGCGCCATGAAACTTGTCGGCAGCGCAGACCTCGACCTCGTACTTGTCGGATATGTCCAACGCCTGCTTCAATGCGCTCACGTCAGGGTGCGGCGCGTCATAAATAATGGCGATTTTCTCACGCGACTCAATCACTTCGATAAAGAAATTCGAACTGTTGTTCTTATGTGTCACCTCACCGTCAAGCTCGTCAACTTGCACATTATACTTATGTATTCCACTCTCTTTTGTTTCTACAGAAAACTTCACTGTCTCAAAGTGTTGCGCGCCGCTGATGAGAATCTGCTTCTGATATATTGTATTGTCGGCTTCGTCTGTAACGGTGAGAGTTGCCTTTTTGCCGGCCAGCTTCGTAGCCATGACTTTTATCTCAACTGGAGCGAAATTCCCTTTGAAAGTCTGCCTGTTATGCGATATTCCAGCGATAAGCAGATCGGTTTGCAATTCAGGGTCGCCCAACCCGACAGTATAGACGGGGAAATTCACTTTTTCGGCTTTGTAGTAAGGATTTGAGCCAGTATTATAGATTCCGTCAGAAAGCAGCACCACCGCGCCGATATTTCTGCCGGAGTAAAAATTCGCGAGCTCATCGAATACGGAGCCGAGGTTTGTGGATTTCTCATCGAAGGAAGGCGCAAGTTGTTCCCCCGCCGCAACTGCCTGCGGCTCATCGCCCACGAGAAATGTCTCTATATCGTATTTGTCGCCGAGCGCCGCTGTCAGTTTTCCAATTTCATCCGCTAATTTTTGTCTGTAAAAAAGAGAATCCTTTGTGGAAATTATAGATTCGCTGTTATCGACCGCGAAAACCACAACGGGCTTGTCAACTTTTTTAAGCACCATTTTCAGCATGGGAGCAAGAAGCAGGAAACAAATCAAGGCGACAGCGATGCCGCGCAGGGAAGCGAGCAATACGGAGGTGCGTCGCTCCAATTCAAGGTTCCTGCTACGATAATAGAGCAAAAAGCCGTACCCCGCGCCCACAGCCAGACAGAGCGGTACCAGCCAAAGTGTATATTCTGTTATTAGTGTCATGAGCCAACTGTTTTTAACTGCAAAAACATTTGCAAACGGCAAAGGTACTCAAAATTTCGTTAGGAAGGGACACAATCCTAAGATTCGGTGTCGGATTTTAATTTCAGCACTACAGAAAGAAACATCCGTTTTGGGCTTTCTTTTCGGAAGGGGACTTTGCGACATAGACTTTTTCGCCTGTGTAAGGGTCGTAACCGAGGTAAAACATTGCTGTTGAGTAGGTCATCGGTGTGGGGGTGAAATCCTGAACCTGCTCCGTCATCATGCGGTATTTGCGCGTGATTTTTGACAATTCCCTCATATCCTGCAAAGTGCAGCCCGGGTGCGATGAGATGAAATAAGGAATAAGCTGCTGTTTTTTTCCAATTTTCCGGTTAATGTCGTTGAATTTCGCATAAAATTGCAGAAAATTGTTGAAAGGGGGTTTGCGCATTTTGTTGAGGACGTGCGTTGCCGTGTGCTCCGGCGCAACCTTCAACCGACCCGAAACGTGGTGGGTTATAACCTCGCGCAGATAATCGTCCAAGTGGTTCTGCTGAGCGATGTTACGGTCGGCGCAAAGCAACATGTCGTACCTGATACCGCTGCCGATAGTGATGTGCTTCACGCCTTTTATGGCGGCGGCTTTGCGGTAAAGGGCGATAAGCGGGGCATGGTTGCAGTTCAGATTCTTGCAGACGTTGGGGAAAATGCAGGAGGGGCGTGGACAACGCTTGCACGCCTCCTTGTTGTTGCCGCCCATCATGTACATATTCGCTGAGGGAGCACCCAAATCAGAGATATGCCCTTTGAAATAGTCGCGTTTTGCGAGGTCAGCCACCTCACGAAGCACCGACTCCGGAGACCGAGAGCTGATAGTTTTGCCCTGATGGGCGGCAATTGCACAGAACGCGCACCCGCCGAAACAGCCCCTATGTATCGTTATGGAGTTCTTTATCATCTCAAAAGCCGGAATGTCGCCGCGCTTCGCATATTTCGGGTGCGGCTTGTTCATCATCACATCAAACAGTGCCATGCCGTCCATCTCTTCTGTTGTTGCCGGCGGAAACGGAGGATTCACCACAAGGAATCTTTCTCCATATTGTTGAATTAACCCTTTCTGTATCTGCTTGTTAGACTCTATCTCAAAAGTCACAAAATTCTCTCCGTAAAATTTTTTATTCTCTTTTTCTTTCTCAAAAGAGTGAAGAAAAATGACATTGTCAGAATTTTGGGCTGGCGGCTCGTTTTGCAGGAACGCGATTTGTGGGACAGAAGCGATATTCTCGTGCCAGTTCACGTTTTTGAAAAGTTCAGCCAACTGCAAAATCGGACGTTCCCCCATTCCGTAAACCAAAACATCTGCGCGGCTATCGATAAGCACGGAAGGTTTCAGCGAATCGCTCCAGTAGTCGTAATGCGAAAGCCGTCTCATCGAGGCCTCAATGCCGCCAATGACGACCGGCACATCGGGAAACAGCTCCTTGAGAATATTAGAGTAAACGGTGGTCGCGTAATCGGGGCGGAAGCCAGCTGCGCCGCCGGGCGTATAGGCATCGTTGCTACGGAGCCGCTTGTTTCGCGCAGGTCGTCCTTCCAATTCGGCTGCGGCACAATAGCCACACGGTAGCCCGCTTTTTGCAGCGTGCGCCCGATGACAGCGGTACAGAAAGAGGGATGGTCAACGTAAGCGTCACCGCTGATGAGGACCACATCGACGTAATCCCAGCCGAGGGCATCCATCTCTTTCTTTGTTATCGGAAGAAAATATTTTGTGTCAGGGGTGCGCATTGAAATATCAATTTTTCAAAGTGCGCAAAGATACATTTTTTCTACAAGAGAACAACATGAGGACTCAGACACACATTTCAAAGTGCTTAAAAACATACCATTCCCTAAGGTTAATGTAAAAAACCTTTATGAATTCCTGATAAATTTTCAATCAGAATTTTCCCTTTCACAGATTATTTCCACACCATATAGGCACCGTTCTCCATTCCGCGGTGAGCGGCGTTTGTGCTTCGAGGAAACTTCACAGCGCACCGCGGGGGAGCTGTACGAGGTTTTCTATTTCCCCAGATTGCGCTATGCTTATCTGGGGTTAATAAAATCTGACCTCTCCGAGGTCTGATTCATATACCAATTCATATCTTTACTGCTTCTTGTCTCGAAGAGACAATATTTTGGTAACCCCGTACAAACGACTGAAAGGAGTGCGTGCGGGGTGATAACGGCTATCTATGCTCCTCGCGGCGCGGGGGAGAGGTGTCTTGAAACTATACGGCTCCTCGCCGCAAAAGACAGAACATATCAACTATGATTACAAAATCACTTCGCGAGCCTACAAGACTAAAAAGGATAATTCTGAAAAAATTACGGAAAATATTGTAACTTTGTGCCTGATTTTTTTGATTTTTAGTTAAAATGAACAAAGAGAAAGGCTGCGGCTGTCTAATCGTGGGAATTTTGATAGCGGTGACAATTGCCAATTGGGACGAGCCGATTTGGGTGGTTGCAATGGTTATTATCCTTGCTCTTATCGGCATCTCAGCCATTGCGGAGTCGAAATCCAAGAAACGCGCCGCAAAAAGAAAAACTTTCTCAAACGACCACTATTTCCGCTCTGACCCCAAGTTCATTGACCCTATTTATTTCCAGCAAATCAGCAATGCGGTTGAAGACCTTGTGTCGGAATATAAATTCGCCAAACAATCAGCCGATTTTGAGTATGAGCTTGATAACATCGGCTACAACCTGACAATCAATGATGGAAGTATGGCAGAAAAAGCACGGCTTTTGTTTTGCATTGACATGGTGCGCTGCTACAAAGGTTTAGGACTTTCATGCAAAGACATTGACAAAACGAGCTACGGACTTTACTACTTTGCGGAGAGAATTTCTGGAGCGCCAAAACTTTCTTACGAAAACTATCACAAGGTGTATGGTGAAATCGACCATTATTTTGCAAGAAACCTCATCGAGGCAGCATGCGACAAACTGAACGAGCTTCCTGAAAACCCTGATATGTTCTTAGTGGCAGGTGTTTACGGACGAATGAACGAAAGGCACCGCCAGCGCTATTTGAAGCAGCTGTGGCATCTCTCCTTTCTCGTTGCCAATGCCACTGGCACTGTTACCGGACAGAAGGAGGATTGGCTCAATTCTATCGGGCAGTTGCAGAACAAAAAAATAAATATGGAAATGGCGGGCGACATTGAACCTGACCTCACAAACGGATGTGACAATGGTAAAGAAAACAGAACGGAAAGTGATGTGGCAACAAATGGCGACAATACTGTGCTCCACGCTGAAAAAGAGGAAAAATTTGGCATAGAGACCAATGAAGATGAAGAAACAGTCAACTGGACAGATAATGCAACAACCGGCATTGACTTTGGAGTAGAGAAAAACGAGTTGTGGCAGGCACAAATCTCTAATGAATTTCAAAATTTCAAGGAGCCGACTGTAAATACGAATATTCACGCAGCACGCAAGGCAGAGGATATTGCAAGTGATGATTTGCAATCGGACACATATAACAAATAAATAGCAACGATAATTATGAATACAATCATCCTATTTTGGAATCCAGAAATTTCGAGTTATACCATAGAACGTCTGCGCGAGGATTTGGAAAATTACACGCATGTCAGCAACTGGAGCGTGTGGGAACACGAAAATGCCCACAAAGGAGACCGTTTCTTCATGGTACGCTGCGGCAAAGGCAAAACCGGCATCTGCATGAGCGGACGCTTCTGCTCCGAACCCTACCTCAGTGAAGACTGGTCGGGGAAAGGTCGGGAGGTCTATTATATGGATTTGGATGCGGACACCGTTATTGAACCTGACACGCTGCCTATTCTTTTTGCAGAAAGACTGTCCCAAGAAATCCCTTCTTTCGACTGGAGCGGCGGGCACTCAGGACGGCTTTTGCCCGAAAGCGATGCCGAAAAATTGGAAAAATTATGGGCGGATTTTCTTGAAAATAACAAGCACATCTTCGACAGGTTGGCACTTCACACATATATAAGTGATTTTATAGAGCCTAGTGAAGATAACTTTGAACCATATATCGCTGATATTAAAATAACTTATGAAGGTGATTTTAAAATTCAGGATTCTGAATGTAGTGTGGAGGTGTGCGGGGAAGACTGGATGTCGCTGAAGAAAGAGTTCGCAAAGAAGATGAAAGAGGCGGGGAAAATCATTCCCATAGAGTTCGAATTTTGGGGTGTTTTCAACACTTGGCTATTTCAAAAGGCACTGGATATTGCGAAGGAAGCATACAAAGGCTTGAATGATGAGTTTGGAGAACCTTATTTCAAGCGAGCCCTTAGAGAAACGAGCCACTTTTATTGCGATAGTGATATGTTAGTGAGTCTGCTGCAATATGTTTTGAGAAATCCAAAATTCACGACTAAAACCCTGATACAAAATGAAATTCCAGAGTCAGTTGTGAAAGTCATTGATATTCTCCAACAGAAAAAAAAGGAAAATTTTGAACAATACCTCAAGCGTGTTGGGAAGAATCCTGCTGCAACACACATACTTTGCGATATTGTTTCTAAAAGATTGGAAATTAAAAATATACCTGAACTCACGCTTGACAAATTCACTTCTTTGGCGCAAGACCTTAGAGCGTATCACTATCTGCAAGAAAAGCAGTATAAGAGCAACTGCGCGATTTTCAGCGGGCATGTTAAGGATTTTGAAATGTGGCTCAGTTTGTATAGTTCCGCAACAATATGGGCAATTCGCGGAGAGTACGATGATAATGAGGTCGCGGAAATGGCGAGAGTCCTCTCTCATTGCACAGGCGGGTTCGTTGACATCAGTGAATTTAATGTGGGCAGATGGGCAAATGACGAGCCCAATAAACCAAAGTATGAAGATTTGATTCTTGGGAAAATCAGCGAAGATGAGGAGAAGATTAATATTCTCGAAAAGATGATTCTAAACAGAAAATACGGCACTTTGTTTGAGTTCCGCAACCACAGGATTTATTGTGATAATGGGCGCGTTTTGGTGCATGTTCCCATTGACTGTTACGTTGAAATAGAACCCGGAGTCGAAGTTATCGGGAAGTGTGCGGTGGCAAAAAACATAAATATTACAGAGCTTATATATCCTAAGGGGCTTACTGCTATCGATGACTATGCTTTCGCATATTGCGAGCATCTTGAAAGAGTCCGTCTCACCGACAGCGTAACACAAATTGGTGTGGAAAGTTTTGCCTGTTGTGAAATCAGCGACCTTGTGCTCTCCAATTCCCTGACGACTATTTCTGAGCACGCATTTGCATACAACAGCATTGAACATCTTGAAATTCCATCATCTGTCAAACGAATCGAGTCATGTGCTTTCTTTGGCAACCTTATTGAAAAACAGGTTATTCCAGAAGGAGTGGAAACGATTGGCTGTTCCACTTTCACCGAATTAAAACACATTACTCTCCCTTCCACCCTGAAAGAAATTGCCTACGATTTCTATTATGAAGAGATGATTGATGACCCCGAAGATATGAAACCATACGTGGACATTCATTCTGATAATCCTGTCTATTATTCTGAGGGCGGTACCCTGTACCGCCGCGACACTGGGAAAGAGGCGCTGGGGAAAGCGGGGAGAGAACAAAGTGAACAATGATAAAAAAATCAAAAAAACGAAAATATGCTACAAATTGGAACAAAAGCCCCTTATTTTGAGGGCATTGACGAAAACGGAAACGCCGTTTCACTGAAAGATTTTCAAGGTAAAAAATTGGTGCTCTATTTCTACCCCAAGGACAGCACTCCCGGCTGCACGGCTGAGGCCTGCGACCTGCGCGACAACTACAATCGTTTTCTCGCATTGGGTTACGAAGTGCTGGGAGTGAGCCGCGACACCGCCGCCTCGCACCAGAAGTTCATCGCCAAATATGAACTGCCATTCCACCTCATCGCCGACACCGACCTCACAATCCTGAAAGCATACGAGGCATGGGGTGAGAAGAAAATGTACGGCAAAATCACCGAAGGGACACTCCGCACCACATACGTCATTGACGAGCAAGGTGTTATCATCAACGCCATCGGCAAGGTCGACACCAAAAACCACACGGCGCAGCTGTTGGGATAAGATGTGATAATTTAATCGGTTGCAGAGACGTTCCATGGAACGTCTCTACACATTGTTTTCCTATACAAAACAAATGCCGTGAGGAAAACCGCCCAGTTACATAAGCCATAGACAGTGAGAAAATAAGCGGGTTGATGTAAATAGACAATATTTTCAGTAAAATAATCCTGTAAGATGCCAAACAAATAATATGTGGAGAAAAAGTGCAATGCGATTATAACCAAAAGCACTATGATAGAGACGACTACAAGGCGCTTTTTCACAAGAAGAGATATTGTCCCAACCGTGACAAGAATAAGTAGTAAACATGTAACTACCTCTCCCATAATCGGATATGTTCCAAACACCCAATATTTTTCACCTATTGTTCGCAGCAAACTGATGATATAGGCAAAGGTCATGCAGAACATCATTCCGCTGTAATATCCGCGTGCTTCGCCGGCTGCGGTGTCCGTGTCAGAGTACGTCTCAGCGGATTTGTAACGCCACCATAAGAACCCGATGATGAGCAGATTAGTGATAAAATTCAGCCACTTTTTGGTGTATGGTATCGCATTGTTGATAATGTCATTACCTATATAATAGTCAATGGCACGATCATGAAAATATTCCATCAGTAAAAAGTTCGACAACTCAACAATCACTCTGAGCACTATCAGTATTACGATATGTATCCATTTGATATTTAGTATTTTGGGTTTTCGAAAAAAGATATAAAAGAGTCCTATGAGCAGTACATATTCTCCCACAACCACCGCAATAGAGTTCATAAACCTTTCCAAATCAAAGAATATAAATTGGCAAATTCCCCACACGGCTTCAAACAGCCAATAGACGACAATCCCAAACAGAAAACACCTGTAATCCAAAGTTTTTTTCCTTGAAAAAGGCATAACGAGATTTTATTTGAAGCTGTAAAAATAAAAAAAATTATTAAAAGCAAATAACTTTACGCCTCCAATTTCTTCATTTTTCTCGCACGTCTTCTCTCCCCGAAATCAGCGAAAACGCTGTAAAGCAACGGAATAAGCACCAAGGTGACGACCGTTGAGACCGAAAGTCCCCACGCAACAGTCATACCCATCGCATTCCACATTTCGGCGCCCTCGCCCTTGTCAACCGCCAACGGTATCATGCCGATGACTGTAGTGAGCGTGGTCATCAGAATCGGGCGCAGACGCGATTTACCGGCGGTGACTACAGCGTCGCGCACTGTTGCACCGCGCTCACGACACAAAATGGTGTAGTCGATGAGCACAATACCATTCTTCACGACAATACCAATCAACATCAATACGCCGACCAACGCCATCACACCGAGAGCAGTGTTTGTGACGGCAAGTCCGATAAATACGCCAGTGAACGCGAACGGGATCGAGAACATGATGACAAACGGATAGGTGAACGACTCGAATTGCGCCGCCATAACAATATAAACCAACAGCACAATAAGCACCATGAGCGTGTACATGTCGGCAAACGCCTCCTGTTGGTCTTCCCATGTTCCGCCGATGATATAATCAATGTCTGACGGCTTGTCCATCTGCTCAAGCTCGACTTTGGCGGCATCAACAATTTCGCTCAACACAGCGTCTTTACCCACGATACAAGAGACAGTAACTATACGCTCCCTGTCTTTTCTCGCGATTGTTGGCGGGTTCATTTTTTCAACCACGTTGCCGAGGTCTTTTATGCGAACCCCCACACCTGAAGAGTTATATACAAGTATGTTCTCTATATTTTCAACGCTCTCTCTGAACTCAGGCGCGTAGCGCACACGGATGTCGTATTCCTCGCCGTCTTCTCTGTAATATGAGGCTGTGTAGCCGTTGAAGCGGTTTCGCACATACGAGGCGGCGGTGGTGAGACTCAATCCGTTCTCGGCAAGTTTTTCGCGGTCAAATTCAATCTGTATTTCAGACGCATACGGGTCGCGGCTGATGTTGACCTGAGTACAGCCTGGGACGTGTCTCATCCGCTCCGCTATTTCAGCTGCGAAAGCGTTCGTCTCATCAAAGTTATAGCCGTAAATCTCTATGTCAACGCTGCTCTGTCCGCCTGCGCCGCCGCCACCTGTCGCAACGGTGTACGTCTCAATCTCCGGATACTCTTTCAGATAGGCACGGAACTTGTCGGCGATTTCTGTGATACTGCGCTCTCGCTGCGTTTTCTTCTTGAGTTTGATATTGAAAGACAAGATATGAGTCCCGTTTTCCTGCATCATGCCGAAGGCGTTGTCGTCATCGGGCTGCCCGACAGAGAAGTTCATCATTATTATCTCAGGGAACTCTTTTCTCATTCTTTCCACAAAGGCGAAAGCGAAATCCTTGGAGGTCTCAACACGTGTTCCAATGGGCAGTTTCACTCGCACCGACATACGCGCCATATCCTGTGTCGGGAAAAATTCGGTTGGAATGAACTTGACGAGGGCAACGCTACCAATAAAGACTGCGAACAGGGTGCTAATGACAATAATCCTGTGGCTCACGCACCAGCTGAGCATCGCGCCGTAAGCGCGGTCGAGCCAGTTGAGGAATTTCTCAACCGGTTTGTATATCGTGCCAAAAAAGCGACCGCGGTTGGGGTTGCTTTTGAGCATCAGCGAGCAGAGCATCGGGGTGAGACTCAGAGCCGCAATAGTTGATACGGAGCAAACGATGGCGACAATCCAGCCGAGCTGCTTGAACAGAATACCCGCCTGACCTTTCAGGAACGTCAATGGGAGGAAGACCGCCAAGAGCACCAAGGTAGTCGCTATTACCGAGAGTGAGACCTCGCTTGTGGCGAACACCGCCGCCGATTTTGGCTTCGTGCCACGCTCGATGTGTGTCGTCACGTTCTCCAAAACCACAATGGCATCGTCAACAACCATTCCTATCGCAATACTTATTGATGATAATGAAATGATATTCAGTGAGTTGCCTGTAACAATAAGATATATAAACGAAGCCACAAGCGAAACAGGAATGACTATCGCCACAATGAATGTGGCACGCCAACGTCCAAGGAAGAAGAGCACGACAAGCACAACCAATATCAGAATCACCAAAATTGATTCCTCCAAGTTGTTGATTGTGTTGACAATACTTTCAGAAGTATTCGCTATGATTCCCAATTTCACGTCAGACGGCAGGTTCTTTTGGATTTCTGGAAGGCGTTCCATCACCTTGTTTGAAATCTGCACCGAGTTCGCGCCGGTCTGTTTCTGGATAATGATCATGGCTCCGCGGACGCCGTTGTTGTAAACTTCCTGCATACGTTCCTGCAAGGTGTCTTTCACCACAGCGACATCGCGCAGATAGACGTTCTTGTTGTTGTAGCTGCCGACAACGATGTCGTTCATCAGCTTCGCATCAGGGTATTCGCCCACGACACGCATAGTGTAAGTCGAAGAGCCAATGTCCATTGTGCCGAGCGGCAGGTTTCTGTTCTCTCCCGCTATCACCGCCGCAATGCTCTCCACCGTCAGGTTGTACGCCTCAAGTTTGTACGGGTCGCAATAGACTTCCACTTCACGCTCCGGCGCACCGCTAATCGACACGGTGCCGACCCCGCCAATTCTGCTGAGCGGGGACGCGACTTTGTCGTCAAGTATCTTATACAACGCTGATGTGCTTTCTTTCGACTGCACTGACAACATCATTATTGGGAAGTCGTCTGCGCCGAACTTGAACAGGAACGGCGTGTTGGCTTCGTCAGGCAAAGCGGATGAGGCCATGTCGAGTTTGTCGCGCACATCATTTGTGGCAACATCTATATCAACGCCATATTCAAATTGAAGATAGATTATTGAGTAGTTCTCTTTTGAGGTTGAAGTGATATGCTTAAGGTCGCTTAATCCGTTCAAAACGTTCTCCAAAGGTTTAGAAATGTTGTTTTCGACATCGGCGGCACTTGCGCCAGGATAGACCGTGAAGACCATAATCGTATTCTCCCCGAAATCAGGGAAAAGGTCTATTGGCAGTTTCATCAGCGAGAAGACACCGATGATTGCAATCGCGACATAGACCAATGCGGTCATGATTGGCTTTTTGACGGAAGAAGCGTACAGACTCATATCTGAAGTGTTGTTTTAGTTATTGATTTCTACTTTTTTATCTTTTGATGAATTTTCTTGTTATTGCAGATTCATTGTCACTTAAACGAATGAAATATACTCCTGATGAGAAATTACCTGTGTTTATCTTAAATTCTCTTTCTGTAATCTCTTGTTTATAAACAACTTGTCCAACAAAATTCAAGATTTCCAAATATCCTTTTCCATTACTTTTCACAGAAAGCTCATTGTCAACAGGATTAGGATAAATTGCAAAATTCTCAGAATTATTCTCACTGATTGCGTTATAATACTCAAATTCCGCTTGAATTGTGTGGTTGGCGGTTACGTTTGTGAAAGTATAGGATGTTACGGCTCCGACAGAAACGTTGTCAACCTTGACATCTTGCAGAATGTAATTCTGATATTCAGATATTGAGAATGTCTGGTTCGCGCCCTCAACTACAGTAACCTGACCGTTAGGCGAGATTGAACCGCCAATAGACGCAATTGCCGTAATTGTATATGTCAAATCTTCCATGGTCGCGCTTGAACATTCAGGAAGAGCACTGCAACCGTCCGTGTAGAAAGTTTCAATGCAATATTCGTAATTGCCCGCCGGCAAATTGTTTATGGTATAAGAGGTGCTGGTGGTTGTCCCGACAGGAACATTGTTGCAATAGACTTGGTAATATGAGATGTTTGCTGAAGCGTTTTCCTCAATAAGAATATCGTCAATGCACAAATAGTAAGCGTCATTTGATGTGCAGTGGATGGTGACATATTTAGCCTCAGCAGGAATCTGATATGAATATTTCGTCCATGAGAAAGGAACTGAAGAAACCGTTGCAACTACATTTGTAAAGTTTGCGGCGGAATTTCCTGTAGTGGAATATGCGACCTCGAAACTCTCGACATACTGCGACTTGTGACCGCCGCGCGCATAGAACTCGAAAGTGAATGTGTTTGCGTAACTGAGGGCGGGACTGATGATGTAGTCGTCATTAGGACCATTTTTTGCGACAATACTTGCGAAATATTTGTCCCCTGAATGTGCCACCATGTTATCCGCCTGACTCAGCGGGGTGTTGTCTGATGATGAATATATCTGGGTGGGGTCCAAAACAATATATGCCATTTTAGAGCCTGCATTTGTGAATGTGTTGTAATTTGAAAATCCGTAAGTCTGGCTATTGTCTCCGTCAATGTATGTCCAGCCGACAGTTCCCGCTGAATTGATTGTGAATGAGGTGTGTCCTTCCACGTCATCGAAAATCTTTGGAGCTGATGCCGGCGCGCTCCACGATAACACGAGGTCGTGTCCGTTCTGCTGGGCTTTCAAGTCTGTCGCGCCGTCGCAGTCGTGGTTGCTGCCGTCGCTTACCAAAGCCGACCCGCTAACTTTCACTGGACACTCGCCGTCATTGTAAACTACAGCTACAGAATAATTGTAGGTTGCGTTGAGAAGGTCTGTATGCAAGTATGAAGTGGTTGTTGTTGTTGCGATTATAGTGCCGTTGCAATAAACGTTGTAGTAAAGCCATTCGTTGTTTGCGGGTGCGTCCCAAGTCAGACTCACTTCCATGCTCGGGTCTGGAGTGGCCACAAGGTTGGTGACTCCGTCGCACGGAGCAGTGCAGACAACGTTTTTGTAAATAGTGGTTGTGTTGAAAGCTGTTACAACGAGAAGTACGGAATCTGATGTGAAAGTGTGGTTGATGGAATAGTTTCCGGAAGCGTCTGTCAATGTGCTGAAATAAGTTCCGTTCTGTGAGATGCATATCTGGGCGTTCTCAACAGGCGTACCGTTCACTGTTGCTGTTCCCGCGAAAGCAGAGCCGGGCACCACCATTTCGTTGGAGAGGACAATTGTGTCAGGCTGTTTTGTACGGAGCTGCACCGCGCCGTCTCCGAATGTCGTCCATGTCTTTACAGTTTCCAAGTCATCACTGTAACTCGACTCTTTCAACATAAGGTTAAAAGCGTTAACGGTAATGCAGCCCCAGTGGGTTCTCTGTTCAGAAGTGTTGTAGCCGCTTTGACCTGAGTAGTTGTCATAGTTGTATCCTCCGATAAGAATATCATAGAAATAGTCCTGCCCTCTTTGAGGCGGAGTCCAAGGCTGGTTGATTGTTGAGCCCCAGAAGACAAGTGCGCCGCCGTCTGATTTGCGCAACCACGCTTCGGCGAAGCAGACTTTCGAACTGTTATGGAACTCGCCGTTTACACACGCGACCGAAACGATGAAAGGCAGTTTGTCGCCGTTTGTTGCCGAGTTTACCTGAGTATTATTGTAACTGGTTGTAACCCACTCCTGAGTGTCACCATGTCCGCAATACGCGATGGTCGAAGCACCGGCATTGATATACCCTGCCAAAGTCGCTGAAGATGGCTCCGTGCCTTGGTTATAGTTTTGCTGGTGAGTCTGGTACCCTAAATTCGGTTTCAGTTTGTTGTTGAAGATGTTTTTAATATGATCGTAGTCAGCTTCGTCATCATCACCGTAACCGCTGCCCTGTTCTGAACCGATGCCGATAAACGTCTCGCGCCAGCCGGCTGTCATGTCAGGTTCTTTTTCGTATTTTATCGCCTTGTCTATCTGTATTTTAAGGTCAGCTGTGCCTGAACATGAAAAACGCCCGATGGCAATGTCAGGATAGTTGTCACTGCCAGAGACACATCCCATGAACGGATCTGTCGGAGCTGAACTGTAAGTCGGTGATTTAACATCTGCCCAATCGCCGGCTATCTGGACATACATCAGTTTGTTGTTATTGCTGTAAGCTGTCTGTATTGCGGTCGAGATATTTGTTCCTTTTGTAACTGTCTCAGTAGTAACATTATAACCTTTTTCGCGTTTCCACTGGATGTATGGGTCCATTGTTGCCATATAGTCAGAAGTCGTTATCACTAAAATGTCGCCGAATTCGTCCATTGAAGTAAGGTTTGCGGAAGGTCTTGAAGGTTCAAAATTGAGGAACATACTCTGATAAATTCCGAGCGCGTCTTTAGTCGGGGTTATATTTTCACGAAGCAGCGGATTGGTTGCCTGTTTGTTATTCTCCGTAAGGATAACCTTAACATTTGAATAGACACGCAACGTATTTGTCGCCGCGTTGTAGCGGAACGGGAAGACACGGACAGTGGTTCCGCGCACGTCACGTATGATGAACGGGCTCTCCATCACTGACAAATCCTTCGGATAAAACTCGTTAGTCTTTGATTCAGGAGCAATCTTATACGCTATTTTTGACGGGTCCTGATTGCGGTAGATAGTTCCGCGCGAAGGCAGCATCGGATACGAAAGCTGTATGTCAACATATTGGCCTTCAATAATTTCCATATCCACGTCTTTGTCATTCGGCAGCTGCACTGAAGCGCTGATGAACGGCAGTTCAGCCCACCCTTTCTTTTCGGTGACAGCCGAACCGTCAAAAACAATTTTCTGGAAAGTCTGCCCTGAAACAGTGACTTCCGTTAACGACCAGTCGGCAAGTTCAAATGTGATTTCGTACTTGTCCTGAGCCGACTGTTTGAATTTTGCCTTGAATCCGTTGCCCGCAAATAGCAGCAAACAACTTGAAAATAAGAACAGAGTTAAAAGATGCTTTTTCATAAAATATTGATATTTTGTGGTTTATGCTTTATTTTTTTATTTTTCAATCACAAAGATTTTAAACTTGCAAAGTTATAAAAAACTCTTGTATTATTGTATGATTTAAAAAGAATAGTTATTCAAAAAAAAGTGTAACTTTGCAGGTTTGAATTTTAAATTTTAAAAGACTATGTATCAGAAAGAATTTATGTTAGAGGCAATAGAATTGTCAAAGAAGTGTCTTGAAACCGGTCGGGGTGGTCCATTTGGCGCGGTTATAGTAAAAGACGGGAAAATCGTCGGTCGCGGAAGCAACCATGTGACCATAAACAACGACCCGACAGCGCACGCCGAGGTGATGGCGATAAGAGACGCTTGCCATAACCTGAACACATTCCAGTTGGACGGCTGCGAGCTATACACAAGCTGCGAGCCCTGTCCGATGTGCCTTGGCGCGATTTACTGGGCACGCCCTGCAAAAATATATTACGCTGGCGGCCAGCACGATGCAAGTGACGCCGGCTTTGACGACTCATTCATCTATGACGAAATAGAGCTTCCGTATGAAAAGCGCAAAATTCCTGCTGAACAATACGAAAGAGATGAGGCCTGCAAGGTCTTCGAGGCGTGGAAAAAGCTGAGCACAAAGGTGGATTATTAAAAACTGTGGGAATTTCCGTTTCTTGATAAAAAACAACAAACAATGGAGAAAATCAAAGTATTCCAAAATAAGAAGATTCGCACACACTGGGACGCGGAACAGGAGGAATGGTATTTCTCTGTTGTTGATGTTGTTGAAGCGCTGACCAACAGTGTGGATCCAGCTGCCTATTGGCGCAAGCTCAAACAACGTCTGAAAGCAGAAGGAAATGAAACCGTGACAAATTGTCACGGTTTGAAAATGTTGGCTACTGACGGAAAGATGAGATTAACAGATGTCGCTGATACGAAGCAGGTTTTCCGCATTATTCAATCTATCCCTTCGCCGAAAGCGGAGCCATTCAAACAATGGATGGCACAGGTTGCGGCAGAGCGTTTGGATGAAATCGCTGACCCTGAACGTGCCATTGTCCGTGGGGCAGATTTCTACCGTGCAAAAGGATACAGCGAAGGTTGGATTAACCAGCGGTTGCAATCCATTGAGATGCGCAAAGAGTTGACAGACGAATGGAAAGCTCGAGGCATTGACCAAGAGCGAGATTATGCCATACTGACCAACGATATGACCCGCGCATGGAGTGGTCTTTCTGTACGTGATTATAAGGAAATGAAAGGTCTGAAAAAAGAAAACCTGCGCGACAACATGACAAATCTTGAATTGGTGCTAAACATGTTGGCCGAAGTAACCGCCACCACAATCTCACGCAGCCGTCAGCCCGAAACCTTTGAGGAAAGTCGCAACATTGCTATTGAAGGAGGAAACGTTGCCGGTTCTGCACGCCGCGAAATAGAGCAACGGACAGGGCAGCCAGTTGTCAGCGCATTAAACGCAAAAGACAAACTTGCACTTGACACTACAAATGAAAGTTCCCACAATTCCAATAATAAAATAATTATGTTGGAAGATGCTGAAAATAAAAAATTGCAGAATAAAAAGAAAAACAAACAATAAACATTTATCCTTAAAACTTTAAACAACAACAAATTATGGCAGAAAAAAAGTTTATGACATGCGACGGCAACTGTGCTGCGGCACATGTTGCATACATGTTTAGCGAAGTCGCCGCTATCTATCCTATCACCCCATCTTCTCCGATGGCAGAGTACATCGATGAGTGGAGTGCTGGCGGCAGAAAGAACATTTTCGGCGAAACCGTAAAAGTGGTTGAGATGCAGAGCGAAGCCGGTGCAGCTGGCGCTGTCCATGGCTCACTGCAAGCTGGTGCGCTGACCACAACCTACACCGCATCACAAGGTTTGCTCCTTATGATCCCTAATATGTACAAAATCGCCGGCGAGCTGCTTCCGGGCGTTTTCCACGTCTCAGCCCGCGCACTGGCCGCCCAAGCTTTGTCTATTTTCGGCGATCACGCCGACGTAATGAGCGCACGCCAGACAGGTTTCGCAATGTTGGCGACCGGCTCCGTCCAAGAGATCATGGACCTCGCTCCTGTCGCACACTTGGCAGCTATCGAAGGCCGTGTCCCGTTCCTCCACTTCTTCGACGGGTTCCGTACTTCTCACGAAATCCAGAAAGTGGAAGCCACAGACCAAGCTAAAGTTGAAAAACTCGTCAACTGGAAAGCTCTGAAGGAGTACCGCGACCGCGCCCTCAATCCGGAACACCCCGTGACCCGCGGCACCGCACAGAACCCCGACATCTATTTCCAGACCAGAGAGTTGCAGAACAAATATTATGACGCTCTTCCGGACATCGTTGCGAAATATATGAAGAAAATGAGCAAAATCACAGGTCGTGAATATGCTCCTTTCACATTCTACGGCGCAAAAGACGCCACCGACATCATCGTTGCAATGGGCTCTATCACTGACGTCATCAAGACTGTCATCGACAAGGAGAACAAAGCAGGCAAGAAACTCGGTCTCGTCAGCGTTCACCTCTATCGTCCTTTCAGCGTGAAATATCTCATGGCTGTAATGCCGAAGAGCGTAAAGAGAATCTGCGTTCTTGACAGAACGAAAGAACCGGGCGCAAACGGAGATCCGTTGTATCTTGATGTTGTTGAAGCATTCGCTAACAGCGCAAAGAAACTCCCGCTCATCATCGGCGGTCGTTTCGGTCTCTCTTCAAAAGATACCACACCTGCACAGATTCTGGCAGTTTATAAGAACCTCGCCGCTGCGAAACCGATGAACCAGTTCACGGTTGGTATCAACGACGACGTCACCCACAAGTCACTCAAAGTCGGCAAAGAGATTTCAATTCTCCCGAAAGGCACATTCGAAGCCAAATTCTACGGCCTCGGCGCTGACGGTACCGTGGGTGCTAACAAGAACTCCATCAAGATCATTGGTGACAACACCGACAAATACAGTCAGGCTTATTTCGACTATGACTCAAAGAAATCAGGCGGTTACACCTGCTCACACCTCCGTTTCGGCGACCAACCGATTTTGGCTCCTTACCTCGTTGGAACACCTGACTTCGTGGCTGTTCACGTTCCTTCTTATCTGAAGAAATATGACTGCCTCCGCGGTCTGAAGAAAAACGGCACATTCCTCTACAACTCTCCGTGGAGCGTTGCCGACACCAAGAAACATCTTCCCGATTTCGTGAAGAAATACTTGGCACTCAACAATATCAAAATGTACATCATCGACGCTACCAAGATCGCCGCTGAGATTGGTCTGGGCAACCGTACCAACACCATTCTCCAAAGCGCGTTCTTCAAGATTTCAGGCGTTATCCCTTACGACCTCGCTGTTGAGCAGATGAAGAAATTCATCGTGAAGAGCTATGGCAAGAAGGGTGAGGATATTGTTAAGATGAACTATGCTGCTGTTGACCGTGGCGGTGAAATCACCAAGGTTGACATTCCTGCAGAATGGGCTAAATTGGATTGCACTACCGACTTCGTATTCGAAAGCAACCCGAACGATCCTGAGTTCATCAACAAAGTTATGCGTCCGATGGTGGCACAATGCGGTAACGACCTGCCAGTGAGCGCATTCAAGGAGATTGTTGACGGCACATTCCCAGCTGGCACAACAGCTTACGAGAAACGCGGTGTGGCAACCGTTGTTCCTGAATGGGATTACACAAAATGTATCCAGTGCAACCAGTGCTCATTGGTTTGCCCGCACGCTGCAATTCGTCCGGTCGTGATGACAGACGCCGAACTGAAGAAAGCTCCTAAGGGTATGGCTACTGCTGACATTAAAGCTCCGAAGGAACTCGCAGGCATGCACTTCCGTATGCAGGTTTCCGTAATGGACTGCACCGGCTGCGGCAACTGCGCTGACGTTTGTCCAGCCAAGGAGAAAGCTCTGACAATGAAACCATTCGAAAGCCAGTTAGGCGAAGCCAAGAACTGGGAATTCGGTCAGAAGAAAGTAACTTACAAAGACAACCTCATCGACAAATATGCCAATGTCAAGAACAGTCAGTTCGCACAGCCGCTGTTTGAATTCTCAGGCGCTTGCGCAGGTTGCGGCGAGACTCCGTACATCAAGACCATCACCCAGCTGTTTGGTGAGAGAATGATCGTGGCCAACGCAACGGGCTGCTCATCAATCTACGGCGGTTCTGCTCCTGCCACTCCGTACTGCAAGAACTGCAGAAGCGGCAAGGGTGTTGCGTGGGCAAACAGCTTGTTCGAGGACAACGCTGAGTTCGGTCTCGGTATGGCAACGGCTACCCGCCAGATGCGTGACCGCGTGGAACGCATCATGAAGGAAGCCATCGCCAACTGCCAGAAGTGCGACAAGAAACTCAAAGACCTGTTCCAAGAATGGATTGACAATCGCGAAGATGGTGTGAAGACCGCTGAGTTAGCCGACAAGATTGTTGCTGCTTGCGAAAAATGCGGTTGCGACTACTGCAAGCAGATTGTTGACCTGAAAGACCACTTGGTGAAGAAATCACAGTGGATCTTCGGTGGTGACGGTTGGGCATACGACATCGGTTTCGGTGGTTTGGACCACGTGTTGGCAAGTGGCGAGGACGTGAACGTGCTCGTACTCGACACCGAGGTTTACTCCAACACCGGCGGTCAGAGCTCAAAAGCGACTCCGGCAGGTACTGTGGCCAAATTTGCTGCTTCTGGTAAGAAAGTTCGCAAGAAAGACCTCGGCATGATT
>CACYHL010000019.1:0-18589 GCA_902774205.1 uncultured Bacteroidota bacterium
GAAAAAAGCGGATTTGCCACTTGACAAACAGGTGGAGAATGTGGTATAATTGAATAGAATTATACAAACAGGCATTGGAAAATGGGCAAAATGCCATTATAGAGAGCATCAGGACTCCCGGAGAAGTGGCTTCGTTGCGCACGAAAGAGGAATTTGTGCTTCTTGCCGTTGACGCTGCCCCCGAAATCCGTTACTCTCGTGTGGTGATACGAAATTCGGAAACAGACAAAATATCTTTCGAGAAATTCTTATCAGATGAAAAACGCGAAATGACAACGCAAGACCCTAACAAACAGAATCTTGCGGCGTGTATCGCAACCGCTGACCACAAAATCAATAACGACGGAGACCTTGACGCCCTTTACAAACAAATTGACACTATCTTTGCAGAAGTTTAGAAAAATCTGAAAATAATCTCATAGTGAAAAGCAATAGTCGTAATATCTTTCTGATTCTCAATATTTTCATCTTTATATTGATGATGGATTTCCCATTGTCGGCACAAAACAAAGAACCACTGAAAAATGACTGGTTTTACGAATACAATTTGCGTTTCGGGCGTGTGATTCCGAATTTTCCCGGAAACGACTTCTGGAAAATAAACACGTACGGATTTGATGTGAAATTCGGGAAACAGACTTTTGGGCGCAAGGAGTGGACACAGTGGCACAACTATCCTGCCTACGGACTTGCGCTGCGCTACGGCTACCTCGACCATCCGATTTTCGGATCCAAACTCGCATTCTTCTGGTTCATTGACGGGCAGTTTGTGCGTGCCAAATGGTTTTCGTTCCGCTACCAATACGGTTTTGGGGTGGCATACTTTCCTAATTGTTACGATTGGAAGCTGAATCCCGACAACATAATCATCGGCTCGCACATCACGGCACACATCGACCTCAACCTTTCGGCGGCGTTCCGCGTTTCTAAACAGTTGGAGCTCGCTCTCCGCGCCAACTTCTCGCACTCATCAAACGGGGCGATACAATATCCGAACTATGGTGTCAACCCGATTTCTGTGAATTTTGCGCTGCGCTACCATTTCAATCCGATGCCGAAGCCGATTTACACAATCGACACGATAACGACTTTCCATCCGATAAACAGTTTCCATATCACTGTTGTGCCTACTTGGCGAAAGAGCAAAAAAGACTATCAGGAGAAGCCCGATGACGGCAGCGTTGACCGTTACGCCGGCAACCCAAACTACTTTGTAGGCATGATACAATTCGGATACTATCGGCAGTTTCATCCGAAATACCGCTACGGCGCAGGCATCGATCTGATGTACAGCTCGGAGCTCCGCCGCCACCTCGAACCCGATGACAAGCCGGCCGAGTGGAAATATATGTCCTGCGCCGCTTACCTCTCTTTTGAGGTCATGTACAATCGCTTTGTGCTGCACGCCGCATTGGCATATTATCTTTACAGGTACGCCGATTTTTATACACCGTACTACGAGCGTGCCGGCTTCAAAATTATGCTCGGACCGAAATATAACCACTATGTCGGTATGGCGCTGAAAGCCCACGCCGGGACGGTTGATTACATCGAGTGGACTTACGGCTGCGACTTTGTGACATGGAAAGACAAGCGCGCCCGCACTTTGCGCCTGCACAAGAAAAAAAACAGCAAACATGGTTGAGAGAAAAATCCGCCGTGCCGCAACTCTCATAGTTTTGCTCCTCTGCGTTGTCTTGTCGCACGCCCAGTCGCCACGCTCAAACCTGAAAACCAAGATTTTAACTATCGACAGCAATGTTCTCTCCATTGATTCTTTGGTAATTGTGCCGAACTCTTTCTCTATTTTTGGAATAGACAGTAGTGATTATTCTATTGATTTGATTAACAATAAAATAGAGATTATAAACGAGAATGCGATAGGGAAAATGATACAGGTGTCGTATCGTGTCTTCGACTACAATTTGTCGCAGCCCCGCCGCAACAAACCGCTATCGCTGATTACCGACCCCGTACGCCGCCACGAAGCACCGCAGCTATACGACATTCCGCGAACCTCGCTGCTCGACCTCGATGACGGCGGCACGCTGCAAAGTAACGGCTCCGTATCTCGCGGTATAATGGTCGGAAACAATCAGGATTTCTCTCTGCAATCGTCACTGAATCTGCAACTTTCGGGAATGTTGGGCGATGATATCGAGATTATGGCTAACATCACCGACAAGAACATTCCTATACAGCCTGACGGCAACACGCGCCTCGTGCAGGATTTCAATAAAATCTTCATTAATCTTAACTATAAGAAAAAATACAGCGTGACCGCAGGCGACATTGAGACAATGCAACCCGATGACCATTTCCTGAAACTGAACAAACGCTTTCTCGGAATGGAACTCAAGGCGGGATTTAACTTCCACAATAACAACAACATGACAAACATTGTCGGCGGCGGTGTGGGCAAAGGACAGTATGTTACCAATAAAATCACCGCTATTGAGGGCGTGCAGGGACCTTACAAACTGACAGGCAAAAACGGCGAGACCAACCTCATCATAATCTCCGGAAGCGAGCGGGTCTATATTGACGGCCGCCTTCTCACCCGTGGGCAGGAGAACGACTACACAATAGACTACAATACCGGTGAAATTACTTTCACTCCTAAAATATTGATAACCAAAGAAAAACGTATTACAGTTGAGTTCGAATACAGCGATTACGCTTTTACAAGATATTCTCTTTACACTTTCAATGAATTTCTACATGAGAAAAATTCAAAAGTTAAAATAAATGTCAACTTTTATCACGAGCAAGATATTAAAAGCCAGTCAGTTCAGCCGGAATTAGATGATGCGCAGAAACTTTTTCTTGCCGCCCTCGGAGACAGGACGGAGGCGGCGTTGTATCCTTCGGCGGATAGCGTTGAATTTAACTCTAACGAAGTGTTATACAATAAGATAGATACTGTGGTAGATGGTTTGGCCTATTCGCCTGTATATGTACGCGCCCTTGACGCCTCGCAAACGTGCTACAGGCTGAAATTCTCCCGCACGGCTGAAAACGGTGGCAATTACATTCTGACGAACTCGACTGCAAACGGGCGTGTCTTTGCGTGGGTAGCGCCGAAAGATGGGGTGCCGCAAGGAAACTATGAGCCTGTCATTCAGCTTGTCACACCAAAATTATCGCAAATGGCAACAGTCGCGGTACAATACGGTTTTCTCAAAAACAGTGGCTTGAAAGTTGAGTTGGCTCTCTCAAACCATGATTTAAATACATTTTCAAAAAGTGGGAATGGCGATAATGTGGGAATGGCTACAAAAGTGAATTTTTTTCATAATCAGAAACTTAAACAGAAAGATACGAATCGTGAGCCGTGGAATTTCTTTGTTGATGTGGATTATGAATTTGCTCACAAGAATTTTGCTCCTATAGAGACTTATCGTGAAATAGAGTTTAACCGGGTTTACAATCTGGCTGATGCGGCAATTGCGGGGCACGAGCAGCTGTTGACCGCCGCCGCAGGATTCTCCCACCCCGAAATCGGCATGACAAAATATTCAATCAACTATTTTTCTATCTATAAAAATCTTAATGTGATTCGTAATGAATTGATTTCCAATACAAAAACAAAAGGATGGAACATATCCACAAACACATCGTTCCTGATTTCAAACGACACAATACAGCACACCGACTTTTTGAAAACAGACAATATTTTTTCAAAAAGCTTTAAAAAAGTGAAATTCGGAATAACCGAAAATTTAGAATACAATATTTTTAAAACACAATCAGACAGGGAGTTAAGAAAGAATAGCTATGCTTTTAATGAGGCGGGAGTTTTCATTGGGAGCGGAGATTCGTCAATTTTGGCATACAATATCTCATATAAGAACCGCATTGACCACGATGCGGCGGGCGGGGTTTTGAAGATGCGCTCTATGGCGAATGAGGTGCAGACTTCGTTGGAACTGACACGAATCAAGAACCATCGTGTGCGCGCACAATTCACGTTCCGCAACCTGCGGCACCGCGATTCGAGTGACAACGCCGCCTTCCACTCCGAAAACAATTTTGTCGGCGCGCTCGACTACACGGGGCGGTTCTGCAAGAATGCGATTGTCTTTGCCGTTTATTACGAAGCCGGAAGCGGGCTGGAACCCAAAAGAACGTTCAGCTTTCTGAAAGTGGCTGCGGGACAAGGCACGCACGTTTGGAACGATTACAACGGCAACGGAATCGAAGAACTTGACGAGTTCGAGGTCGCGGTTTTCAAAGACGAGGCCAACTACATAAAAATCTGGCTCACGGGCAACGACTACGTAAGCACTTTCAACAACCAGCTGACAACATCGTTACAGTTGCGCCCCGCCGCAGTCTGGAGCCGCAGTCACGGTTTCCGCAAGGCACTATCGCTCTTCAGCAATGTCACTTCGTTGCGCACACAGCAGAAAAACCTTTTGCGTGACATCGCCCGCGCATTAAACCCGTTCAACGACAACGTGGCCGACTCGCTGCTTGTGAGCCATGTCTTCAACCTCAGAAATGACCTTGACTTTAATCTCCCTAACTCATATTTCGGTTTTGACTTCATCGTACAAAAAAATCAGAACAAGAATCTGCTGTATTATGGTACAGAAAGCAACACTTCTGATTTGCAAGAAGTTATGATTAAATCAACCCCAGTTTCATTCCTCACAATCCGAAACGACTACATTCACTCAATACGGAAAAATTTCTCCGCATATCTTGAAAGCAGAAATTACAAAATTGAATCGCATGGAATTGAGAACTCATTGATTTTCAACTTTAAAAACAATTTTTCATTTACACTGCTTTATCATTTCCAAGTGAAAAGAAACATCGCGAACATAGAAAAGTGCATAAAAAACCGTATCAATTTTGAGGCGGCTTACCGCATGGCGAAAAAAGGGACTGTGAATGTGAAACTTGAATATGTGAATCTCAACATAAACGAGACGGGCAACGGCACGCTGACATACGAGTTGTTGGAGGGCTTGCAGGGCGGGCACAACGGACTTTGGAGTGCGGCTTACGAAACCAACATTGGTGAGTATCTGCGACTTAACCTGCTTTACGAGGGACGTGTCGGCGAAACCGGACGCGTGATACACACCGGCAATGTGCAGGTAAAGGCTTATTTCTAAAAATCAAGTTGTGAATTGGTATTCCGACTAAAAAGTTGTATCTTTGCCGTTTGTATTTTGAAAACACGGCATTATGAAAAAATGGATTATGGTTTTCCTGAAAGGCATGGGCATGGGCGCCGCTGATGTCATTCCGGGCGTTTCTGGCGGCACAATAGCCTTTATAACAGGAATTTATGAAAGACTAATCACTGCGATAAAAAGCGTTAACTGGCAGAATATCAAACTGTTTTTTACAGGTCATTTCAAAGAGTTCTGGAAAAATATTGACGGAACATTTCTACTTTTCCTCATCGCAGGTATCATAACGAGTTTTTTGAGTCTTGCCAAACTGATGACATATCTGCTTGAAAACCAGCCTGTTTTGGTGTGGGCGTTTTTCTTTGGACTGATAATGGCATCAACGATTTTCATTGGAAAAGATGTGAAATGGAATTGGAAGACCGTGCTTACATTTGTGCTTTTCGCGGTGTTGTCATTTTTCATCACTTCGCCTGAAAACCAGCCACTTAACGCGACAAACGCGAACTGGTATATCTTCCTTTGCGGCGCAATCGCAATCTGCGCGATGATTCTGCCGGGCATATCAGGGAGTTTCATTTTGGTGCTTCTTGGCGAATATCTCTTTATGCTCAGCGCAATCGCCAATTTGAATATTGTTCCGATTCTCATCTTCATGTGCGGCGCAGTCATCGGGCTGCTTTCGTTCGCAAATCTGCTCTCATGGCTCTTCAAACACTTCAAAATGATAACGTTGGCGGCGCTTACCGGCTTTATGCTCGGCTCCCTCAACAAGATATGGCCGTGGAAAGAGACATTGTCAACTTACGCTGACCGTCATGGAGTGGAACACGCTCTGACACAGGCAAATGTGCTGCCCACAAGCTACAGCGGCGACCCTCAAATTCTTTGGGCGGTGCTGCTCGTTATTTTTGGTTTCGCATTGATTTTCATTATTGAATTTATAGCAAAAAAACTGTCAAAATAAAATATTGTAAAAATGTATAGGACACATACTTGCGGCGAGCTCAACGCTGCTAACATCAACGAGGAAGTTACCCTTTGCGGGTGGATTCAGAAAATCAGAAAATTAGGGGGCATGACATTTATTGACCTCCGCGACCGCTACGGAATCACGCAGTTGGCTTTTAACAGTGAGATAAACCCCGATATCTGCAAACAGATAGAGCCTTTCGGCAGAGAGTGGGTGATTCGCGCAACTGGCAAAGTGACAGAACGTTACAGCAAAAACAAAAATATCCCGACAGGTGATATTGAGATTCTTGTCACCAATATTGAGGTGCTGAATCCATCACAGGTGCCGCCGTTCACAATTGAAGACGAGTCTGATGGCGGTGACGAGCTCAGATTGAAATACCGCTATCTTGATTTGAGACGTAATCCGTTGAAAAACAATCTGTTATTTAGACATAAACTCAGTATAGAGATTCGTAATTATATGAATGAGCTCGGCTTTATGGAGATCGAGACACCGATGCTCATCAACTCCACGCCTGAAGGCGCACGCGACTTTGTCGTTCCTTCGCGGGTGAATCCGGGCGAGTTTTACGCGTTGCCGCAGTCACCGCAGACTTTCAAACAGCTGCTGATGATGGCAGGCTATGACCGTTACTTCCAGATTGTCAAATGTTTCCGTGACGAGGACCTTCGCGCTGACCGTCAGCCGGAATTCACTCAGGTGGATTGTGAGATGTCATTTGTTGAGCAAGAGGATGTGCTTCAGACTTTTGAAGGTCTTATAAGACATATCTTCAAGAAAATCAAGAATATAGATTTGCCGAAAGTTGAAAGGATAACTTGGGCAGATGCTATGAGATATTACGGTTCCGACAAGCCGGATGCACGTTTCGGTATGAAATTTGTTGAGTTGAACGATGTACTGAAACACCGTGATTTCAAGGTCTTTAACGAGGCAGAGCTTGTTGTTGGTATTGTAGCGAAAGGTTGTGCCAATTATTCGCGCAAGCAGCTCGACGGGCTGACAGACTTTGTGCGTCGTCCGCAAATCGGGGCAAGTGGTCTTGTGCATATCACTTGTAATCAAGACGGTACGTTCAAGTCATCGGTTGACAAATTCTACAATGCTGACGATTTGAAAGCTGTTGCGGAGAAGTGCGGAGCAGAAGCTGGCGACCTGATTCTGATAATGGCAGGGCAGAAATTGAAAACACAAAAACAGCTTTGCGAACTGCGTCTCGAAATGGGGAACCGTCTTGGGCTTCGCAAGGCTGGTGAGTATAAAGTGTTGTGGGTCATTGACTTCCCTCTTTTGGAATGGGATGAGGAGACACAACGCTACTATGCGATGCACCACCCGTTCACAGCTCCGAAGCCGGAGCACGAAGCTATGCTTGAGAGCAATCCGGGTGAGGTGAACGCTAATGCTTACGACCTTGTAATCAACGGAAATGAAATCGGAGGTGGCTCAATCCGTATCCACGACAGGAAACTGCAACAACGTATGTTTAAGGTACTTGGACTTTCTGAAGAGGAGACAGAGAGAAAATTCTCGTGCCTGCTCAACGCGTTCCAATATGGTTGCCCGCCGCACGGAGGCCTTGCTTTCGGTTTTGACAGACTTTGCGCCATACTTTCCGATTGCGACTCAATCCGCGACTTCATCGCCTTCCCGAAAAACAACGCTGCCCGCGACACAATGTGCAACGCGCCGTCCATTATTTCGCAGGAACAACTCGACGAATTACGTATAGAACTAAAAAAATAATCTTATTGTGCAACTTTTTTTCAAAAAAAACATCTACAATATTGTATTTTAGTTATCTTTGCAAGTTTTATAGCAAAAAAATTATATAAAAACACCAAGTTTATGAAAAAAATTATATGCGCGTTATTTTCGACAGTGTTAATTTTGTCGGGTCTGAATGTTTTCGCACAATCCACAGATGACTGTTTGGATTATACAAACTTGTATAGTCAGAATGTCAAATGTTATTATGGAGATTTCTGGAATCCGATGCAGAGTCAGGGTGTACAGAGCGGCCGTCATACTGTAATGACATCAGGTGTAGATAGTTATTCAGGACTTTCTTGCGTGGCTCCGGGTGAGACCTCTTCAATACGTCTCGGCAACAGCAGTACCGGCGCACAAGCTGAAGCCATTGAATACACTTACACGGTAGATACGAACCAGTACGATCTTCTGATTCTGAAATATACAGCTGTTATGCAGGATCCGAACCACTCTGCAGCTGAGCAGCCGCGTTTTACGTTCAAACTTTTGAACTCATGGGGAACAGAAATTGACCCGATATGCAGTTCAGCGGACTTCATCGCTGGTAACTCAACACAGGGCTGGCACGGCAGCAGCGTGCTTTGGAAAGACTGGACAACAGTAGGGTTTGACGTCTCCGCATATCACGGACAGACTATCAAAATCCGTTTGACCACATACGATTGCAGCCAGTACGGACATTTCGGATACGCATATTTCTACCTCGGTTGCGCGCAGAGAAAACTCAGAATCAAGGCTTGCGGACAGGTCAGCGAGGCAACATTCACAGCTCCTGACGGTTTCAACTATAGCTGGTACTGGGGTTCCAATCCGAACTCCCCGATTTCATCTAACCAGACAGTTACAGTTCAGACTGACAGTACTGATGTGCTTTACTGTACCGTGTCTTACAAAGAAAACGCGAACTGTAAGTTCAGCCTCTCTTCAAGCGTGCAGACACGTTACCCGTTGGCTGACTTCAACTGGAATGTTGAGAAATGTTTCACGGCAATCAGTTTCGATAACACCAGTGTTGTTACCCCGACTTGGCACGGAACTCCAGACAGCAACGCTGCGTCATGTGAAAACTCAATATGGAACTTCGGCAATGGTCAGGGCACAATTGACTATGTTCCCGACACAATACCATATCCCGGACCAGGCTCATATAATGTCACACTTATTTCAAGTATTCCTGGATTGTCTGGTGACTGCTATGACACTATAACAAAGGTTGTTACAATACCTCCGTACAATCCGACACTTACAGGTGACACACTCATTTGCAAGGAGAACTCAGGAACATTCACAGCCAGCGGTAGTGTTGACTATATTTGGAGCTATCAGAACTTGACAACTCCATCAATCACTGTTCCTGACAGCGGTCTTTACTATGTTCAAGTGATTGACACTGCGCACGCCTGCCTTGACACCCTCTACATCCATTTGAGATATTTTGATGATTTTGTTGTTGATCTTGGTCCCGATACCATGGTTTGCAGCTGCGGTGACGGAAGTGTTGTCCCGTGTCACATATTGGACGCTTACGACCCGTCACGTCCCGATGCGACTTACATTTGGAATACCGGTGCAACAACATCGCAAATACAAACTCCTAACGTTGGTACTTATATTGTAACGGTTACAAATAACCATGCTTGCTCAAATTCCGACACTGTAAATATCTCATTCTATCCGACATGGAAACCTGACCTCGGTCCCGACTCCATTTTGTGCGATTTGGCAACTATGGAACTTGACGCGTTAACACCGGGTATAAACGGCGACACCGCGCTCTACCTTTGGATTGACGGCTCTACAAACCGCAAATTCACGGTTTATCCTAACGGTGGTGATTATTGGGTGATCGTTACGGATATGTGCTATGCATTTTCTGATACAATTAATATTGACTACCTGCAAATTCCTGATTTACATATAGGTAACGATACCGTTTTGTGTTATGGCGACCCGCTCGTACTTGACGCATACACTCGCGCTTACACCTATTATTGGGAATATGACGGCTCTACAAACGAAACCTTCTTCCCGACAGAAACAGGAGCATATACTTGTACCATAAGCGGTTATTGCGGTTCTACAAGTTCTACTGTCAATGTTGAATTTAAGGATTGTAATATTATTGTACCGAATGTCTATACACCTAACGGTGATGGCGTGAACGATTACTTTGAAATTGATTTTTATGACGGTTTTGAATTTGACATATTCTCATTTTCAGTACATATTTATGACAGATGGGGCAAACTGATGTATCATTCATTGGATCCGGATTTCAAATGGGATGGCAACGAATCAGGTTCAAAAGCTTCTGACGGAGTTTATTACTGGGTGATAACATTCTCAACGCAGGGTGGTATCTACAGAGAGTTGAATGGTTCAGTAACAAGAATTTCATCGAAATAAACTTTTGACATACAGATAAATATTTTAAGACGGACAGAAAATCCGTCTTTTTTTATAACTATTGATGAAGATATGAAAAGAAAAATCCTTGTAATATACACTGGTGGCACAATTGGTATGATGAAAAACCGTGAGACAGGTTCTTTGGAGCCGTTCCCGTTTGATGATATATACACACATCTGCCGATGCTACAGCTCATTGACGCGAAAGTGGATTTTGATGTTATGCGGCCTCTTATTGACTCGTCTGACACCAACCATGAGTTTTGGATTAAGTTGGCTACTAATATTTATAATAAGTATGACAGTTACGATGGTTTTGTGGTGTTGCATGGCACTGACACAATGGCATATACGGCTTCGGCGTTATGTTTTCTGCTCGAAAATTTGGGAAAGCCTGTGATACTTACCGGTTCGCAGTTGCCGCTTGGTGTAATGCGCACAGACGGGCGCGAGAACATTCTTAACTCCATAGAGATTGCCGCTGACACAAAAAATGGTTTGCCGTGTGTCCCTGAAGTATGCATATACTTTGAAAACTCGCTTTACCGTGGGAACAGGGCTTACAAGGACAATGCCGAGCATTTCAACGCGTTCACATCATCAAACTACCCGAAACTTGCCGAGGTTGGCGTTTTTATAAAATACAATCATCAGTATATCCGGAGGCAGCCGTCAGAAAAACTTATACTTCACACCAAAATGGACGATAATATAGCCATTTTGAAACTCTATCCGGGAATAACCGACAAAGCTGTTTCAACACTTTTCAGCACTCCGGGGTTGCGGGCTGTGATAATGGAGACGTTCGGGGCAGGCAACGCGCCAAGCAACGAGAAATTCTTGAGCCAGATGAAAAACGCTGTGGATAAGGGTATTATCATAGTCAACGTAACCCAGTGCAAAGGTGGGGGGGCGGTGGAACTTGGAAAATACGCCACGAGCCTTGAGTTGCGGAAGTTGGGAATTGTAAGTGGTCACGATATAACCACGGAGGCGGCGGTGTCTAAACTGATGTATCTTCTCGGCGAAGGGCTCACTAATGATGAGGTTAAGAAATGGATGGAGGTGCCGCTTCGTGGGGAAATCACAGTTGACGAACAGTCAATGTAGCCTTTTATGGAAGCGTTAAACTTTGAAACACGACAATTTATAAATAGACATCTCAATGATGATGTTGCTGAACTTGCGTTACATCGTCCTAAAAATCCGCTCATTGATTTTGAAGCTGCGATAACGCAAATAGCGGGCTATGGCAAGGCGAAGCATAAAATGCCGTGGCTCGCCGCGAACGATGCAATCCGCTATCCCAAAGCACTTTCGTTAGAACAATGCTCTTCTGAAATGACTGCGAATTTCAAAGCACACATATTCGGAGGTCGCACGCTTCTTGACCTGACTGGCGGCTTTGGTGTAGACTCTATGGCTTTTTCAAGACAATTTGAAAAGGTCATATATGTTGAGAAGAATCAAGAGTTGTGCGAACTTATGAGTTACAACTGCTCTTGTCTTGGAATAAACAATGTGGAAATTATCAACGATGAAGCTGAAAACGCTGTTGCAAGCATACCTTCTGTTGATGTGATATATCTCGATCCTTCACGGCGCACCGACAAAAACGAGAAGGTTTTCAGGTTGGAGCAATGTTCGCCTAATATTCTGACATTGCTACCACTTCTTTTGCGGAAAGCTGCCACAGGCATTTTGTGCAAATTTTCGCCGATAGCGGACATCAAGAATACGATAGCATTGTTGCCGGAAGTCACATCGTTTTGGGTTGTATCCGTTAAAAACGAGTGTAAGGAGCTGTTGTGTGCGGTGGATTTGCGGAAGCCGCGACCTGCGGAGCCGGAAATATCAGCCGTTGACATTAATAATAACAAGTATAAAGTGTTCACTTTTACTTTTTCAGAGGAATCTGCGACATGTCCGACGTATGCGGATGAGGTTTTGAAATATCTGTATGAGCCGTTGGCTTCGGTGCTTAAAGCAGGAGCGTTCAAATTGTTGTCGGAACGGTTCAATATTAAAAAATTGCATCAGCATACGCATTTATATACTTCCAATTCATTGTGTGAAGATTTTCCGGGACATATTTACGAAATAGAGTCAGCTTTCTCTTTCAATAAAAAGGATTTAAAGGATCACAGTTCAGATTTCACGAACTGTTGCCTCAAGGTTCGCAATTTCCCGATGTCGGTGGAAAATGTGTCAAAGCGTTTGGGGCTCAACGTGCGCGGCGAAGGAAACAGGTGCCTGTTCGCAACAACGCTATCCGGTGAAAAGCATACACTGATTCTCGCGAATCGTTTTGAGATGTCATAATATTCCATCTTCCAAAAAGCTGTAGCAATTATCATTATGTATAATGATATGGTCTAACAGGCTTATGTTCAACATATCAGCTGCCTTTTTAATCTGGTGTGTCAGTTGAATGTCTTGCTGGCTTGGCTTTAACTCCCCGGATGGATGGTTGTGGCACAACACGATGGCGGTTGCTGAGAGTTCGATTGCGCGTTTCATAATCAGTCTCACGTCCACAGTTGTAGAAGTCAGGCCTCCTTTCCCGATATTTTCCATGCGAAGCAACGCCGCCCCCTGATTCAGGTAAATTGCCCAAAACTCCTCGTGTTTCAGGTCCGCAAGTTTGCCCTGCATGAGTTCAAGAATGTCCGCAGATGAGGATATTTTCCGTTGTTTCGTCACTTTTTCAGCGCGCCGTCTTTGTCCTAATTCAAACGCCGTTTGTATGGTGATTGCCTTTACCGTCCCGATGCCAGGAATTTCGGTCAACTCCCCCGTGCTTTTTTCGGCTAACAGGTTTAAACTGTTTTGATTTAAGGCGAGAAGGCGTTTTGCAAGGTCTAACGCTGACTCGTCAGCGGAACCGTTTCTCAGAAGTATCGCAATCAACTCCGCATCTGTAAGAGATGACTTCCCTTTCGTTAGAAATTTTTCCCGTGGCCGGTCTGAAATTGCCCACTGCGGAATTGTCAGTTTGTTCTCATTTTTCATCAATTTGGCTGGTGACTATACAAGTTGTTGTCGTTTAAGCAAATAAGGCAGTAGTATTTGGTCAAAACCTTTTGTGATGTCAGCCGCAACCATGTCAATCTGATACTGTCCGCATTTTAGGGTTAGTTCCCTGAAGAAGTCCCCTACAATGTGCTTGTAGTAATCGCGGATTTCGTTGGAATGGATTTTCACTTCCCCGCCTGACTCCATGTCAACAAAACGGTACAATCTGTTTTCAAAAGCGAAATCAAACTCCATTTTCTTGTGATATGTGTGGAAGAGCAGCACTTCGTGCTTGTTGTGTTTCAGGTGTTGCAAGGCCAAAAGCAGTTCCTCTGTTGCTGCTTGCGATTCGAACATATCGCTGAATATCACCACAAGCGACCGTTTGTGAATCTGTTCAGCAATTCGATGAAGCGTGTCAGTTACCATTGTTTTCCGTTGCACATCTTTCGTTATGGGCTGAAGGATCTTCTCAAGTTCCCTGTAAAGCATTTTTTGGTGCGAGTCGCCACCACGCGCCGGCGTGTGCAGTTCCAATTTGTCGGAAAACACACTAAGCCCGACTGCATCGCGCTGGTTTTTGAAAATCTGCATCAAAGCCGCCGCGGCATATACGGAGAACATTATCTTATTGGGCTCCACAAGCGTGTACTTTTCCTGAAGCGGGAAATACATTGATGAAGAGTTGTCGATTATGATGTGGCAGCGCAAATTAGTCTCCTCCTCGTAGCGTTTTACAAACAGCTTGTCTGTTTTTGCGTAAAGTTTCCAGTCAATGTGCTTTGTCGGTTCTCCAGTGTTGTACTGCCGATGCTCCGCAAATTCAACAGAGAAACCATGTAGCGGGCTTTTGTGAATGCCCGTGATGAACCCTTCCACCACCTGTTTCGCCACAAATTCCAAGTTGTCGTATTGCGTAAGTTGTGCTAAATCAATCTGTGTTGCCATCTGTCATAATTTTAAAAAGCAAAAATACAATTTATTGTCGGTTTTATGTGATCATTCTCTCAAAAAGCGCAACATGGTCTCTCTGAAATTTTCGTCAATGGCGTTTTGGCGGCGGTTGGCGCTGAATATGTCAGATGCACTGAATTTCATGCGGACTCTCTTTCTTTTGTCAATCAGAATCACTTTGGGGTATTCAGCCGATTCAGCAGGGGTAGTGTCCCAACCAGCAGCAATGGTGTTGGCTGCGAATAGTGGTGTGAACGGCGTTTTGACAAACCGCGTCACTTCATTCACCCGTTCACGCTTCATCAGAAAACTGCACATTTCAGGAAAAACAACTGCAAGTTTGGTCGTCTCTCCGTATTCAAAGCCCCTGTTTATACCGCTAAAAAAATCGTACAACGTGTGTTCGCAGCTGGAGCATTGCAAATCGTTGTTGACAATTATTATCAGTTTGGGATTCGCCAATGAGTCGATGTTTACCGGTTGTCTGTCAAAATCTTTGAACTCCATGTTTCGCTCATTGTTACAGTTGTCGTGAGAAATTTGGAACTTGTCTTTTTGCGCCACCCGCCCGCCCTTTAGTGTCATTATTCGCAATTGGAGCAGTGGCTCGTGGCGCTTGTAGTATTCGTTTACCGAATCATTGTAGCTTTTGGTACCCAACCCCGCCCAACTGACAGGAGCCCCTTTGATTATCTGTATGAATTTGTCGGCGTGCGTTGTAGAATAAACGATTTCGCTCTTATAAATGTAGAATGGGTATCGCTCTTCCGAAAGTGTCTCGTCTCCATGATAGTCAAACCTATATGGCTGTACTTCCAATTTTTGCGACAAGCTGTCGTAACAGGCGTCAAGAAGGTTGTAGGTCTCTTTCTGCTCTGCCGTGTCAAAACTGTGGTATGCGATAAGATTGTGGTTGCCTGAAAAAGGAAATATTTTTGTGCAGAATGAGTTTTCCCTGTTTCGTGACAATGCCTCGAATATACGCTCTGTCCCGTATGGCTGTCGCATGATTTTTTTTGCCACTTCAGGAGAAATCGGCTTCCAGTTGTCATCATTTTCACTGCGTACGGAATAGAGTTTTTTGCCACTCAGCGAATACTTTGTGTAGCCGATGTGGTCAGTCTCAAGATGATATATTCCGTCTGTTGTTATCACGAAATGCCTTTCCGGTTTGAATTGCAGAATGAAAGGTGAGTCGAAGCGAAAATCGCGAATTTGTCGTTTTTTACCGGTTTGTAGGTCAAGTGTGCTTAAAACGTATTTTTCATGGTTTTCAAACTCAACAATGTAAAAAATCCCCTGATGAAAATATCCGCCTATGGCGTTTTTCACAGCAGTTGTCCTATCAGGTGTTAAAAAATCTAATAACTCAAAACTATCATGGAAAACAGCACTCTGCGTAATTATCGCCAACTGCCTATCCGAAACGGCAATCCCTTTAATCCACAATAGAGCATGATTAGTCTTGTAATGTGTACCAAGTTGTAAATCAGTAAATTGTACATCAAAGAAAGCTTGCTCGTAACTTTTCAGGTCAACGCTGTAAATTCGCAAGACGGCTGAATCTTTTTCAGAAATACTTTTTTTGCAGAAGTATAGCTTGTCTCCAAATACAGTGCCTGTGATTTCGCGTTGTTGTCCTGCTTTTGTGTAATATTCAAGTGAGATGGTCGTATCTAACGAGAATATTTCGGATATATGCGGTTGAGCTACGCAAAGAATATGCAAACAAAGAACAAGGGTGCTGAGTATATGTTTCATTTTCAGGGGATTTTAACATAGTTATTTATTCATAGTAGTGTGCGGAATAGCACATTTTAGAGTAGATCAAAGGCGGCTTGCGATACCTGTCGGGTCCTCACTGATTCGTATTGATATTTTCCCGTTCCCGTTTTGGTCGTATTGCCACGAAGCTGTGCCGAAATAGAGCTTCGATTTGCCCGATACAACAATTATTGATTTATTGGTTTTGCTTCCACTGAGTTTTCCTGTTTGAAACTCTTGTTCAGAGGCTTCAATCAATTTGTTTACCATTTGGGCAATCGCTTCCGAATTGATGAGATTGTCGGTTGCTGTTGAGGTGGCAGCGTTGCAAGCGGCACGGCGCGGCGCGCGGCAAAAAGAAAATCCGTCCCCATCGCAGCTCAATTTCGCGTAAATGACATTGTTTGCCGCATCAAAATTCTCAACGGTGTAGTTTATCTCATCATACAGGTTTATTGCTGACCAATATCCCCCGTTGGATTTTGTCACTTCCATTAGTATGACTGTCGGTTTTTGTTTTTCCGGAGCGGCGAACGCTTTGCCTGTAATAGGCGCTAATATCAGGCCTATCGCTAAAATTTTTAGTAGTTTTTTCATAGTGTTTCGTTTTTAGTGTTTGTAGTTTTAGTGTTAGCACTTTCGCAGTAATTGCAATTTCAGCAATCTCATCGTCAATCTTTCACTTTGAAAAATTGAGGTCATCTTTTCTGTAGGCTGTGTTATTTATTTGTTAATATATAGATGTGAATAGTCTCTTGATCATCAGGAACGCCAATCCGAATAACCTTTATTTTTCCCTATTCTTCTGGTACAAAGATAATATTGAAAATCCCGTTTGTCAAGAGTTTTTATTAAAATATTTAAAAATTTATCTCACTGATTGATAGTGATTTAATAAAATTTAAATATTAATTTCAAAAAAAGCACAAAAAAAAGACAGAAATTTTGGAAGTTTTATACACAATTACTCACTCTCTTCTGAATCTGTTTTCAGATATTCTTCATTTAATTTTTCATAATAATCCTGTTCTTTTTTCTGTCTTGATTCAAATAACAGGGTGAATTTGTTGAGGTGTTCCTTAAATTCTGGCAGAACCTGCATGGCTTCATTATAAGACAGACTTTGCCCGAAATAATAATACGAAGTACCGCGGTATCCCATTTTCAAGCTGCCGCCACATCTTCCCCAAAAGATACACCATGATTTTGAAGCGGAGTATTTCATCTGTTCACAATAAATGCTATCTATTTCATTATATGGGATAAATCTATGCCATTTTAGCAAGCGTCCTTTCTTGGCAAATAAAATGCCATTGTCCTCAAACGAGACTATCTCTTTGCCATTCAATTGCCAACAAAGATTATCCACGAAAAAGAACAAAATAGCCAGCATGAGCAAAACCAATGACAAAACATTGGGAATGCCGTTATCCGCAACGACAACTGTTGTCATATAAAGAATTGCCACTATATACAATAAAGTAATAAAAGTTATTGTATATGAAATTTTCCTATCAAATACGATACAATTTTATCACAATCCATTTTCATATTCTTTTGATTTCCACAGGTTATTGGAATTACCGTTTCTTGCGACATCACTGCTTACAACAATTTTTGTATTGATTTTATTCCCTCTTGAATCTTTTGTATAAACTGTGCCGTTATAGCCTATAATTTTTCCTGTATTATTTTTCTTAGGCACAATGTCTTCCACCGTCCAATTCGGAGCTATTACATCAGATAATTTATTTATATTATCAGCTTCTTTATATGACAAAGAAATTGATTGGGTGACGTTACTCAAATTGCCAAAATCCAAACCGCCACCCAAATCAATGCCTCCTCCTAATGAAATAACACCTTCTCCAAATCCAAAACTTACACCTATACCTTCACCACCACCAAGTGAAAGAAAATTTTGGGTTGTCGCCCCTTGAAATGAATTTGAATTCATAAAATAAGCAACATTTTCACTAATGCCTACCTCACCTCCTACAAAAAAAGACGGATTCAATGAATTTTCATTCTCCCCATCCGCGTCCACGCACCGCACTGGATTGTCCGCACAATATGTATAAGGACTCAAATTTGGGTACTTGTCAACCATCGGATCCACGCTTATCCAAATAGAGAGGTCGGAGTTGCGGTTCCTGAGCGGAGCCGAAGGATAGTACTGCGCCGAAGGGGGACGGCTGAATGAGAAGTTAGGAATATGGAATGTAGCGTGCATGGGTGAAAATTTGAATTCTTACACATTGATTTAATTTACAAAATCCTCATAAATTTCTCTATTTTTGGCATCATCTTTAAACAGAAGTATAACCCGCTGATAAATAAACAAGTTATCATCTATTATATCCTGAGTCATATCCCAATGAATTTGAGCATATTCACTGTCACAATCAATGGCATTGAAAAATCTCGCGAGATTAAGCACTATACAAATGGAAGTTGTATCGGAGCGAAACGCATTCCTATAGACCACCTGATCTATATAGTGAAAAAATGGAGTATCTATTTTGGAACTTTCATTTTCTCTTATGTA
>CACYHL010000019.1:18615-19645 GCA_902774205.1 uncultured Bacteroidota bacterium
GTACAAGGAACAACTTCTTCAATTTCTGAAAGACTAAGATTCCGCTTTACAATATACTTCCTTTCGTACTTTGCTATCACAGTTGAATAATCTCTTTTAATCATAGAATCTTTTGGAAAAAAACGCGAAAACAAAAGTGAATCCAAGGCGTTCTGTAAATTAACACCTTCATTTGAGTAATGCCAAGTTGTATCAACGGTTTGATTATCCAATTGCATTTGGGATGTTTCTATTGGCTGTCTGCAACTTTGATTTACACATACCATACCTAAACACAAAATGGCACATAAAATTCCGATATACAAGTTTTTTATCATAGGTCTGATTTTATGGTAAGCAAGGCATTGCAACTTTCGTCTTATCTGGCAAGAATATAGGGGAAAGCAGTGGGTCTATTTGTAGAGGAGGTAATGATTAATGAGCTGTAAGCTGAAATTTATTTTTAAATGTTTATTGGAAAACAAGGTCAGATTTATTCTGATTGTAATCAGTATTGCAGTAGGCGTGATGTCAGTATTAATCGTTAACTCAGTCAGCAGTTTTGGAACAAAAGCAGTATGCGCGGAGCTTGACAGTCTCGGAATGAACGGATTAATAGTTTCTCCCGAAAACGACGGTACAAATCTCAAAAAAGAAGAAACAGAAATACTTTCAAATATAGAAGGAGTAGCCGTTACCGCACCTGTAATAGTAAATACTTCAAAAGTAAGCTCCAATCTTACCGATACTACCGCTATGGTTTGGGGAATTGATGAGAAAGCAAAAAATGTAGTAAGTTTTGATGTTATATACGGCAGATTAATCGACAAAAGCGATACAATTCTGAAAAAAAGAGTATGTATACTTGAAGAAGCTCTTGCCATGGATATATTCGGGCAGGAAAACGCAGTCGGAAGAACAGTTGAAATTTTATGTTCAACGCATACGGAAATCTTCGAAGTGATAGGAATTGTAAAAACAGGAAAAGGTATCATGCAGTCTGTTATGGGGAATTATTGCCCGTCGTTTGTTTATATGCCTTACACCGTTA